>NZ_JAPVZM010000008.1:0-96608 GCF_041432335.1 Streptococcus sp. 20925_1_24
TGTAGGAGCTGGAGAATCTCCTAATGTGGATATAATACCGCTATACTCTGGAACTTCTGTAACAAGTGAGTCGCCTCCATTCACTCCACCTTTAAACTCTGGCTTAGCGACTGTAGGAGCTGGAGAATCACCTAATGTAGATAGAACACCACTATACTCTGGAACTTCTGTAACAAGTGAGTCGCCTCCATTCACGCCACCTTTAAACTCTGGCTTAGCTACGGTAGGAGCTGGAGAACCACCTAATGTAGATATAACACCACTATACTCTGGAACTTCTGTAACAAGTGAGTCGCTTCCATTCACTCCGCCTGTGAAGTCTGAAATGTGATGAACTTCAGCATCTGCACCATTGACCCCGCCTCTAAACTCTGGCTTATCTACTGTAGGAGCTGCAAAGTCACCAGATGTACCTAAAATACCAGAATCTTCTTTTCCACTATCTTTTTTTGGATCTAATTTCCCAGCTAAATCCTTATCCGAATCCTTCTTAGAGGGTTCCACTTCTTTATCTTCCACATAGACAGGATCTTTTGGTTGACCCTCAATATAAGAACGAACCCAATCCAGCTGCTCTTTTGATAAAACCAAACCACCACTGCGACTTCCTACAACACCATTTTGGTGAACTCCAATTAAAGCACCTTTATCATTATAAAGACCACCACCAGATGCTCCAGGTTTCGTACCTCCATAGCTAATTCCCTCTATTCCAGAACCGAAGTCTGTAGTTCCTACTACTTTGCTATCTAAAACTGGACTTAGCTTGTTATCTGGAAAACCATAGACCGAAACTGAATCCCCCTCTGCAACTTTCGAAGATTGTTTTACAACCTCTACAGGAGTTGATCCTTTTACCTCTTCTTTTAATCGAACCAAAGCTAAGTCATTTTTAAATCCAAATACAGAGTCTTTCTTATTCCAATAAACAATATCATCATCTGAAAAATTCACAGACAACCCATTCGGTAAAGTTGCTTTATACACTGTATTGGTACGACCAGATTTAGTAACTACCTCAGAACCTTTAACTGTTAAGAAATTATGAGCGACTGTTAACACCAAATTGGGTGCAATTAAAGTACCTGACCCCGACCCATCTGGCGTTTGAATATGCGTTGTAGCATAGAAATTTTCTGAACCATTCGGAGCTTGTAACACCTCTTTACTAGGCACAGGTAAGTCCGATTTACCACTTAAATCAACTTTACCAACTTCAGTTCTTGCAAAATCCGAAGAAGAGGTAGATGGAGGAGTTACCGAATCTACTACCGCTCTTATAATTGTATCTCCTAAAGCTAACTTACTGACATAGTCATCAGACCAAGTAGTATCACTTGCTAGTTTGTTAATTGGCACTCCGTTATAGGATACCACTTTAGCTGTTGGGGAAGTTGCTATTAACTGTTTGAAGTCTGGATTTTGTCTTAAATGAAAATTCAAGCCACTTCCAACAGGACCTTCCTGAACAACCTTATCTGAAATCAAAGGAGTTCCTTTAGTATTTTCCACTCGAAGTAAAACGCGACCTTTTTCTTCACCTTTTACTAAAGTAGCTCGACCTTTTTCATCAAAACTATACCAAGCACCGTCAATCTCAGACTCTACATCTTTTAAAGCTATATGATTTTCATCATAGTAGTAACGGTTTGCACCATCTATATACCAACCCTTTATACCATATTTATCAATCATAGAACGAATCCAAGCTCTGTGCTTGTCCGTAAAAATCGTACCACCCCCAATACGCTCACTCTCAGGGGCGCTTGAAGTATTGGTTCCATGCTGGTGGATACCAACTACCTCTCCCTTATCATTAAACAAAGGAGCGCCTGAAAAACCTCCTAAAGCTGAGGAATGATAAGTGACTGCACCACTCTCTTTATTGATACTGCTCACATTTGTGGAGACTGAATAAGCCTTACCATCTTTCAATCGAGCTTTATTTTCTTTACTTAAATTTGGAGTAGAAAAATCATTGGGATATCCGACCATAGTGATGCTATCACCCGTAGAAACCTCTTTATCACTCAACTCTCTTGGAGAGTCCTCACCACCTGTCATAGCTTCGACAGGTTTTTTAGTGATAACCACTGCTAAATCGTTGCTATAGTCTTTCCCAAAGTCTTTGCCGTTATACAAGTGAATAGAGTCTTTTTCAAGAGCTTCTGATACCCCTGAAGTAGGTACTTTATTACTCTTCTCTGTCTCTGAGTTCATCACAACATAACTACGAGCAGACTCCCCACCGCGCAATACTGCAGACTTATCCTCTTGGTTTTTATCATAGTAGTTATGAGCTACTGTTACCATCACATTCGGCGCTACAAAGACACCGCTACCTGATGCGGTTTGTTTTCCACTTGTTCCGCTATCATAAGTGGTATAAGTCACAGCAACACCTTCTGCAGATTTACTATGAACGTCCACATCGTGAATATCACTACCGCCTTGAATGACATCAGCAGAAACAACCCCGCCACCAATAATTGGTAACTCTGGTGCAGCTAAGCCAATCGCTGCGGATAGTGTCAAACAACCAACCAAACCATAAGCTTTGGATTTACGAAATTTTCCTAAACCTTTTAAACACACAAACATACATTACCTCACTTTAACTTTCAAAATTAATTTATCCAAGTATATTCTAAAAAATAAAATATTACAGTTTCCATTAGCATAACATTCTCTACTTTGATTCTTACAATAAAAATAGCTATAGATTATTTTGTTCCTTTACAAATGCTATTTAAGTACTGTATCTACAGGAATATCGTTTTTACAAGATATTATCCTAATGAGAAAACCATCTTATACATAAACGTATATATAAATGTTCATTTGTAGCGAAACTGTATATTTTCTTATAAATTATAACATATTTCACAGACGCTTTCCAATGTATTGAAATAGCTTATACCCAACTAGATAGAAAATGAATTGTTTGACACCACAGCCCAGAAAAAAACTCATACTCAATAAAAATCAAAGAGCAAACTAGGAAGCTAGCCGCAGGCTACTCAAGACACTGCTTTGAGGTTTCAGATAAAGCTGCCGTGGTTTGAAGAGATTTTCGAAGAGTATGAATTTCAAAGTATATATGAACTAGAATCTTTGCTGACTAGACTCTGTACAAAAAGAGAGCTACTGGGCTCTCTCATTCATCACTTCACATATTTAAAAGAAATCTCACTACCACACAGCCAGTTGTAGACTTGGTCATTGACAAAAACATTCATGGCTTCATGGGCATACTCAGGCATGATGCGATAGACCTTGTCGCAAGTCAGGCGGTTGTAAATCGCGAACTGGGTAATAGGGTAGCAAACATCGTCGTCCAAGCCAGTAATCATCTTAACTTCACCTTGGATACGATGGGCAAGATTTTTCACATCGATATAGGCAAGGGTCGCCATGATGTCCTCCTCAGTTTCATGGAAGGGGTCGTGAAACTTGAAATAACGGAAAAGTTCGTCGTAAGCCTCGCTAGTATTACCAATCTCAAGCACTCGTCTGAAGTCTGACAAGAAAGGATAGATGGCAACTGTTTTCTGAATCCGAGGATTGAGCGCTGCCGCAACCAAGGCTAGAGCCCCTCCTTGCGAGGCACCATAGCTAGAAAGTCGCTTCTCATCTACCTGAGGCAGACTAGCAACAATTTCAACCAACTGGTAAATGTCCAGATAAACATCCTTATAAAAGAGGTGATCCCGACCTTCCACAGCACCACGGATAATATGCCCCTTAACTGTATTTCCTAGGGGAGAACGCAAGCCGTCTTGTGAGTAACCCGACTGCCCCCGCACATCCATGGAAACAACACCATAACCAGCAACGGTGAAGGCCAGCATGTCAGCCCAGTCCCAGCCACGTCCCATATAACCATGGAAATGGAAGATTAGTGGAACCTTCTCCTCACTTTTTGGAAGAACGACGCGCGCATAGACCTTACCTTCATTGGTTCCTTCAAAGGTTAATTCATAGCACTTGACTTGAGGAATGTGGAAATTTCTTTCCTCCAACTGGTAGGCTGGAAGAGTTGAAACTTTTTTCACCTCCTCATCCCAGAAAGCATCAAAGTCTTCTGGAACCTCATCCCTGCCTTTATAGGTCTTAATTTCTTCTAGCAAAGCTGGATTTTTCATAATATACTCCTTTTATTTTGTAATCGCTACCACAACTGTAGCATATCTAAGAAAGCAATGCAAGAAAGAAGGGTAATACTCTTCGAAAATCTCTTCAAACCACGTCAACGTCGCATTGGATTATATATGTAACTGACTTGGTCAGTCTTATCTACAACCTCAAAGCAGTGCTTTGAGCAACCTACGGCTAGTTTCCTAGTTCGCTCTTTGATTTTCATTGGGTCACTTCTAAAACTAACTTCCAGTTTTGGGAGAGAGAGGGAAGTTACTTTGAGAAGTTACGCTTTTTTACGAATAAATAGATAGAAGCACTAAATCTAGTCAACCTAGAGGTAAAAATGTGCTATAATGAAAGGAGAGAAAGAATGATTCTCAGACATCCGGGCATTAGCCCGACCAATGATTTAGTGGCTAAGAAGATTTTTAGCAACCCAGAAATCACTTGTCAATTTATTCGCGATATGCTGGACTTACCAGCCAAAAATGTGACCATTTTGGAGGGAAGCAATATTCACGTATTACCCTCCATACCTTATTCAGTGCAGGATTTCTATACCAGTATAGACGTTTTAGCGGAGTTAGACAACGGCACCCAGGTTATTATCGAAATACAAGTGCATCATCAGAATTTTTTCATCAATCGCCTGTGGGCTTACCTATGCAGTCAGGTCAATCAAAATCTAGAAAAAATTCGTCAACAAGAAGGAAACACTCACCAGAGTTACAAACACATCGCACCAGTATACGCAATTGCTATTGTGGATAGTAATTATTTCTCAGATGACCTAGCCTTTCACAGTTTCAGTATGCGTGAGGACACGACAGGTGAGGTTTTAACCATTACCAACAATGGTCAGGAAAACCATTTAGTTAAGATGGCGTTCTTGGAACTAAAAAAATACAGAGAAACCAGCAAAGATAGCATTCGCAAACCGTGGTTGGAGTTTTTTGGGAATAAACCCTTTACTCAGGAACCCGAGCGAGCCATCAGCCAGGCAGACCAACTGCTGGACTACAAGAGCTGGTCCGAGGAGGACAGGAAGATGTTTAGTCAACTACGTATGCGAGAAGAACAAGCCTTGTTAGCGCAGGACTATGCCTTGGAACAAGCTAGGGCAGAAGGGATTGAACAGGGACTGGAGCGTGGAAAAGTTGAAGGAAGTTTGTCTATGCTACTAAATCTAGTCCGTCAAGGTCTTTTGCCTTCTGAAGTTGCCAGTCAACAGTTGGGTATGACTGTCTCTGAGTTTGAAGAACTATTGAAAGAGCATCATAAATAAGAACTAAAAAATATAGAGAAACCAGCAAAGATAATATTCGCAAGCCGTGGTTGGAGTTTTTGTAAATCATTAAATCAATGACAGATTTTTCCGTAATAGATGGAAGAATCTGTTTTTTTAGTTATGCTAGATGTTGGCTCTGAAATATTAAGATATAGTGTATTGAAATAAGATATGAACAAAGAAATTAGGAAAGTCAAATTATAGTTAAATGAAATAAAAACTGAACAAATTGATCGCGGAATTCAAACTAATTTCTAAAAATGTTTTAGAAAACTAGGTGTACTATTCCAGATTCAATCTACTATAATTTCTAGAATTTTTTTAGAATCCGCAGTGTGCTATTTTAGATTCAATAAATTGTGCTTTTAGAAACAAAAAAGAGCATTTCGCTCTTTCTTCCTTCTCTTCAATCTTAATTTTTTACTTCTTTCTTTTGGAAAGTGGTTTGGTAGTTTACTTTAATCGTTACTGTCATATGAGAGTCCTCGTTTCTTTTTGATGACTCTAGTATAAGGGGCAAACCTGAAAGCTAGCTTAAGTTTTCCTTAGAGAAAGCTTAATCTAAATGTTCTTTCTTTTCCAAATGAAGAGCAATCATGCGCCACTCTGGATCCTCTTGCCAGCCTTCAATAGAACTAATGTAACTAGCAACTTTTCTAGCTTCTTCTAAAATCGGAAAATCTTCGATAATATCAGCTACTTGGAACTCTGGAAGACCTGACTGTCTGGTTCCAAAAATTTCACCTGAACCACGCATTTTCAAATCTTCCTCCGCAAGGACAAATCCATTGGTGGTTTCTGTCATGATGCGCATGCGGTCTTTCCCAGAATCCGTCTTGGGATTGGCAACGAGAACCGCATAGGACTGCTTGTCTCCCCGACCCACACGACCTCTAAGCTGGTGAAGCTGGCTGAGACCGAAGCGATCGGCATCCATGATAATCATGACGGTCGCATTGGGAATATTGACCCCTACCTCGATAACCGTCGTTGAAACCAGAATATCCGTTTTTCGCTCTTTGAACTCCTGCATAATCTGGTCTTTTTCGTCACTCTTCATCTTACCATGTAGAAGAGCCACCTCTGCCTTACCAGCAAAATGAGCCGTCAATTCCTCAGATAAAGCAATAGCATTTTTCAAATCCAGAGCTTCTGATTCTTCAATCAAGGGAGAGATGACATAGGCTTGTGAACCTTTTTGAATTTCCCCCTCTAACCAAGTCAAGACCTGAGATAGTTGCTCATGCTTGATCCAGCGTGTCACAATAGGCTTCCGCCCTGCTGGCATCTGGTCAATAATGGAAACATCCATATCGCCAAATGCCGTGATAGCCAGCGTCCGTGGTATGGGAGTCGCCGTCATCATGAGGACATCTGGGTTGTCGCCTTTTTCTCTCAGAACACGCCTTTGCCCTACACCAAAGCGGTGCTGCTCATCGATGATAATCAAGCCAAGACGAGCATAATCTACCCCATCCTGAATCAGAGCGTGGGTTCCGATAATCAAATCAGCCTCACCCTTGGCAATAGTCTCCAAGACTTCTCTCTTTTCTGCAGCTTTCAAGGAACCTGTCAAAAGAGCCAGTTTCAAGTCTGGAAAAAGGTTCTGTAAACTCTCAAAATGTTGCTCTGCGAGGATTTCTGTTGGTACCATTAGGGCAGCCTGATAACCAGCTGTCACCGCCGCAAACATGGCCAAGCCAGCAACCACAGTTTTTCCGCTCCCCACATCACCTTGTAAGAGACGATTCATGTGGTGGTCGGACTTCATGTCTGTCAAAATTTCCTGCAAACTCTTTTCCTGAGCTTGGGTTAGGTCAAATGGCAGATTTTCTTTAACAGCTGTCACTTTTTCCTGAGACCAATTCAGAACCAGACCGCTTCCCTGAACTCTGTTTTTAGACTTGAGCGTCTGCAATTGCATTTGGAAATAAAAGAGTTCCTCAAACTTGATACGGCGAAGGGCCTGCTTGTATTCTGCCAAATCCTTAGGGAAATGCATGGCTCGAACTGCCTGACAACGGGACATAAGTTTGTATTTATCCAGTAAAGACTGGGGCAGATTTTCCTCAATCAAGAGGTCCAGCCCCTGATCAAAGGCTGTCTTGATGACCTTGACCAGACTTGCCTGACTGATTCCTTGAGCCAAACGATAGACAGGCTGGAGGTCATCTTCCACCTGAGCTAGGACCTTCATCCCAGTTAGACTAGCCTTGGCACGATCCCATTTTCCAAAGACAGCAAGAGTTGCTCCCAACTCTATCTTATCAGCCAGATAGGGCTGGTTAAAGAAATTCACCGCAAAAACGACTTCTCCCTGCTTAAGACTAAAGCGCAGGCGATTGCGCTTGAATCCATAATACTGGACACTGGCAGGAGTCACGACTTGACCAGATAGGACTGCCTTCTCCCCGTCCTCTAGTTCCAATACTTGCTTGGTTTTGAAGTCTTCATAACGGAAAGGAAAGTAGAGCAAGAGGTCTTGCAAATTTTCAATTCCTAGTTTGGCGTATTTTTCTGCTGACTTTGGTCCCACACCAGGTAAGACATGCAAGGGTTGATGTAGATTCATGCTCCACTCCTTTCTTTTCTAATAATATTCTCTCGGAATGCGGTCGCTGAGAAGACAAACCACCTCATAGTTAATAGTCCCACGGTAGGTCGCTACCTGAGTAGCTGTGATTTCCTTGCCCCCGTTAGAACCAATCAAAGTTACCTTGGTTCCCAGTGGATAAAGCTTAGGCAGACGAATGGTGATTTGGTCCATAGAAACCCGCCCAACGATTGGGCAAGCTTGGCCATCTACCAAGACGGAGAAATTCTGCATATCACGTGTCCAACCATCCGCATAGCCGATTGGCACGGTCGCGATGACTTGCTCGCTATCCGCTTGATAAGTTGCTCCATAGCCCATGCAAGCTCCAGCTGAAACTGTCTTGACATGGACTAAAGCAGACTCCAAGGTCAAGGCTGGTGTCAGGTCATAAGGCAAATCCAAAACCTCTCCACTTGGATTGAGACCATACATAGCGTCTCCCATACGAACCGCGTTAAAAATAGTCTCTGCATGCCAAAGAGTCGTTGCCGAATTGCTGGCATGAACCAGCTCTGGAAGACCTTTCATACTAGCTAAAATAGTTTTAAACCGTTCTAACTGTTCATTAAAGTAGGTATCTGATTCCTCATCTGCAGTCGCAAAGTGGGTAAAAATCCCTTCAACACGAGCACCATGTTGTTGGAGCAAATCTTGAGCCTGCTCAGCTTCACTAGCCTCTCGAAAACCAATCCGTCCCATTCCTGAATCAATCTTGAGATGGACTGTCAATCCAGTTAGGTCCGCTTCCTTATCTAAGAGTGCTTGAATCCACTCCAGTCCAGCCACAGTCAAGGCGATATCGTATTCTTTAGCAAGAGAAACAGCTTCGATTTCAGAAACTCCTAAAATGAGGATTCGCTTGCTGAGTCCAGCTTGTCTAAGTTCAATGGCTTCATCGATATTGGAAACGCAAAATCCATCTACATCATCTTGAATCGCCTTGGCAACAGCTACTGCCCCATGCCCGTAAGCATTGGCCTTGACCACAGCCCACTTGAGCGTTCCTTGAGGGATATGAGCCCCCATTTGCTGAATATTTTGTCGAATAGCTCCCAGATGAATCAGAGCCTTGGTTGGTCTATGTGGACTAGCTTTCATGATTTTCCTCCAAAATGACACTGGCTGTCACAAACTGATCTGTATGGCTGATAGACAGCCAAATCCTTCCTGAAAATGGTGCATGACTAAAATAAGGCGCCCCGCGTTCATTGTTCAAGACTTCCAAATCCTGAAAACCGAGCTTCCCAATACCCGTTCCCATGGCCTTGGAAAAGGCCTCCTTAGCCGACCAGCGACCTGCCAAATATTCAATCTGCCTGCGTCCTTTGAGACTGGTGAAGCGCTCCATTTCCTTAGCGGTCAGCACGCGCTTAGCAAATCCTTCATGTCGTGTAACTGCGCTTTCTATCGAAGCTAATTCTTCGATGTCAATTCCGTGTCCAACTATCATTCTCATCAAAAGGAGTTGAGATTCCCCAACTCCATCCTTTTCAATTATTTTGTTAAGGTAGCATAGATTTCTTCTACCAAGGCCTCTGTATTTTCCCAACCCAAGCAAGGATCGGTAATAGAGCAACCAAAGACCTCTGGTTGATTTTGACGACCATCTGCTAGGTAAGATTCAATCATAAAGCCTCGAACTGTCTTTTTAATCTTCTCATTCCAATCACGATTTTGCAAGGTCTGGCGAACAATTCGAATCTGCTCCATATATTGCTTGCCTGAGTTATCATGGTTAGTATCAATGAGAATAAAGGGATTTTCAAGTCCCATGGCTTCATAGCGTTCAATGGCATTTAGCAAGGTTTCATAGTAAAAGTTAGGCTCATTTTTCCCATATTCATTAACTGCGCCACGAAGGATGACGTGAGCCAAGGGATTTCCTGAAGTCTCAACTTCTTGACCATGGAAGAGGAAGGTCTGTTTGTTCTGAGCGGCATAGATACCGTTAAACATGACCCCAAGGTTTCCTGAGGTTGGATTTTTCATCCCTACTGGTGCATCAATCCCTGAGGCCACAAAGCGGTGCTCTTGGTCTTCCACAGAACGAGCTCCTACAGCATGGTAGCTGACCAAGTCATCCACCAAGACCAGATTTGACGGATAAAGCATCTCATCTGCCGTCGTCAAACCAGTCTCTGTAATCACACGGTAGTGCAACTGGCGCACAGCCTGCAAGCCGTTAATCAAACTAGGCGCCTTAGAGGTATCTGGTTGGTGAACCAGACCTTTATAGCCGTCTCCGTTAGTGCGAGGTTTAGCTGTATAAACACGCATAACCATGAAAATTTTGTCCGCCACCTTCTTCTGCAAGGCGGATAAACGGCAGGCATATTCCAAGACAGCCTCTTCATTATCAGAAGAGCAAGGACCAATCACCAAAAGGATACGGTCATCTTCCCCTGAAATAATGTCTGCCAATTCTCTATCACGACGCTCCTTTAGTCGCAAGGCTTCCGCAGACAATTGAGTTTCTGCCTTGATTGCTTCAATATCGATTTCTTGACCTTTTTCAATAAATGCCATACTATTCTCCTAGCGTTTGGTAGATTTCTCTGACAAGGGCTTCCGTATTTTCCCAGCCTAGGCAAGGGTCTGTGATCGACTTGCCAAATACTTCTGGTTCGTTCTGACGACCGTCTTCTAGATAAGACTCAATCATAAAGCCACGAACATACTGCTTGATTTTTTCATTCCAATCACGGTTAATCAAGGTCTGGCGGACAATTCGAATCTGATCCATGTATTGCTTACCAGAGTTGTCATGATTGGTATCCACAATGATAAAAGGATTTTCCAAGCCCATTTTCTCATACTGGGCAATAGTATCCATCAAATTATCATAGTAGTAATTAGGAATATTCTTACCATACTCATTGATCGCTCCACGAAGAATGGCGTGCGAAAGCGGGTTACCAGTTGTTTCCACTTCTTTTCCTAGAAAAAGGAAACTTTGTTTGTTTTGAGCAGCATAAATCCCATTAAACATAACATTTAGATTTCCAGATGTTGGATTTTTAAACCCAGTCGCAAAATCTGCCCCACTTGCTACAAAGCGGTGTTGCTGGTCTTCAACTGAACGGGCACCAACCGCCATGTAGGAAATCAAATCATCCACAAGCGGAAGGTTTTCAGGATAAAGCATTTCATCAGCTGTTGTCATACCGGTTTCTGTGATAACACGATAATGAAGATGTCGAACGGCTTTGATTCCGTTGATGAGGCTAGGGGCTTCTGTCGCATTAGGCTGGTGAATCAAGCCCTTATAGCCATCTCCGTTGGTACGGGGTTTAGCAGTATAAACACGCATAACCATAAAGATACGGTCTGCCACTTCTTCTTGCAAAGCTGCCAAACGCTTAGCGTACTCAAGAACAGCTTCTTCATTGTCAGATGAGCATGGCCCGATTACCAAGAGAATCCGTTGGTCTTCTCCACGTATAATGGCTTCTAGCTCTTTATCGCGCTGTGATTTTCTCTCCAAAGCTTGACCTTCTAATTTTGATAAGGCACGAACTTCTTCAATATTAATTTTAGGACTTTTTGCTGTAAATACCATAACTCATCTCCTTATAAATCAAACGGATACCAAGTAAAAATTTACTTTTCACAAGGTATCCGCCTCTAAACTATCTCATTTTATTGTCTTTTACCGTGACAGTTTTTAAACTTCTTACCAGAACCACATGGGCAAAGTTCATTCCGTCCAATCTGGCTCAAATCCAAATCTTCTGGTATATTTGCTTGGTGGGCAGCGATATTGCGGGTCGCTGTTGTACTGATATGGTGTTCTGCTTGTGGTCTTTCTTGTTCATGAATTTGTGCTTTCATCATCAAGCGTGTCACATCAAACTCAATCGAACCAATCATGTCATTAAACATACGGAAACCTTCTGCCTGATACTCAACAACAGGGTTGTTCTGAGCATAGCCACGAAGTCCAACTGCGTTACGCAATTGATCAAGGGCGTCGATATGATCTGTCCACTTGTTATCTACAACTCGTAGAATCAAGACTTTTTGGAATTCTTTGACTGCTTCTTCATCGCGTAGTTTTGAAACTTGACTATCGTAAACCTTCAAGGCACGTTGGAAGAGTTCTTCCTTAATAGCCTTATCAGACAAGCCTGACAAGTCTTCAACAGAAATAGAATCTTCAGGAAGCAAGTTATACTTAGCAAAGTTCAAAATTGCCTCTAGTTTTTCATCTTGTTTTGAACGCGCATGACCATCAACGACACGACCAATCGTGCGTTTGATCATAGAGTGAATTTCAGGTGCCAAGTCACGATCTGCAGTGATAACGTCGTAACGTTGAGCGTAGATAATCTCACGTTGTTCACGCATGACATCATCGTATTGAAGGACTTGTTTACGAGTATCGTAGTTATTTCCTTCGACACGTTTTTGCGCTGCTTCGACCTGACGTGTCAACATACGAGACTCAATGGCCTCTTCAGACATATTCAAGCGTTCAAAGATTCCCTTCAAGCGTTCAGAACCAAAACGTTTCATCAAATCATCTTCAAGAGATAGGTAGAATTGTGACTCACCTGGGTCTCCTTGACGACCTGAACGTCCACGAAGCTGGTTATCGATACGACGGCTTTCATGACGTTCTGTACCAATAACACAAAGTCCTCCAAGTTCACGAACCCCTTCACCAAGCTTGATGTCGGTACCACGACCGGCCATATTGGTTGCGATAGTAACAGCACCACGTTGACCAGCATTCATGATGATTTGGGCTTCTTTATAGTGGTTTTTGGCATTCAAGACTTCGTGAGGAACGCCAGCTGCGACTAGTTTCTTAGAAATGTAGTCACTGGTTTCAACCGCTACTGTACCAACCAAGACAGGCTGACCTTTTTGGTAACGAGCCTTAACGTCTTCGACAACCGCCTTAAACTTAGCTTCAATACTTGCATAAAGAAGGTCTGAGTGGTCAATACGTTGAACAGGACGGTTTGTTGGGATTGGAATAACACGAATGTTGTAGATTTCACGGAATTCTTCTTCCTCAGTCTTACCTGTACCCGTCATACCAGACAATTTCTTGTACATACGGAAAAGGTTTTGGTAAGTGATTGAGGCAGATGTCTTGGTTTCATCCTGAATTGGTACACCTTCTTTGGCTTCAATGGCTTGGTGCAATCCATCAGAATAACGACGACCTTCCATGGTACGACCTGTAAATTGGTCGACAATCAAGATTTCTTGCTCTTCGCTTACCACATAGTCAATATCAAGAAGCATGATGTAGTTGGCACGAAGGGCGTTATCGATAAAGTGAGTCAAAGCTACATTTTCGATATCATAGAGGTTTTCAAGCTTGAAGTAGCTTTCAGCCTTGTCAATACCTGAATCAGACAAACCAATAGTCTTAGACTGCACATCAATGATGTAGTCGTCTTTGTCCAAAGATTTTACATAGTGGTCTGCCATGTGGTAGAGCTGACTGGTTTCAACCGCGTTAGCACCTGATACGATCAATGGTGTACGGGCTTCGTCAATCAAGATAGAGTCAACCTCATCGACCAAGGCATAGTTGAGCGGACGTTGCACCATGTTTTCAGCACGAACAACCATGTTGTCACGAAGGTAGTCAAATCCGATTTCTGAGTTGGTTGAGTAAGTAATATCACACTCATAGGCTTCTTTTTTCTCCATTGGAGATTTGGCAGCCAAGTTAATCCCTACTGACAAACCAAGCCATGAGTACAATTCACCCATTTCAGTCGCGTCACGTTCTGATAGGTATTCATTGACCGTAACTACGTGGACCCCTTTACCTGAAAGGGCATTGAGGTATACGGGCATGGTCGCAGTCAAGGTTTTCCCTTCCCCTGTACGCATTTCTGGCACGTCACCATGGTGAAGAACGATTCCCCCCATGACCTGAACCTTATATGGGAAGAGACCTAGGACACGTTTGGCACCTTCACGGACAACTGCAAATGCTTCATAAAGCAATGAATCCAGTGATTCTCCATTTTGATAACGTTCTTTAAATTCAACTGTTTTTGCTTTTAGTTGGTCATCAGTCAAAGCAGCCATTTGGTCTTCGTATTTGAAAACCTTGTCAGCCATCTTTTCCAGACGACGGATTTCTCCTTTATCATTTTCGATAATTGTTTTTAAAATATTAGCCATGTTTTTCCTTACTTTAAATTCCGAATATTTTAGAATGTTCTTTTAATTTTAGCACAATTACTAATTATTTTCAAGGAAGAATCCCCATTTTGAAAAGGAAAAAGAGGCTAGTTTCCAAGCTAACCTCTCTGATTTTTATGATACTTTAATTGCCAAAAATCGGCAAAATCGCAAATAGGATAAATAGGTTAATCCAAAGAGAAAAACAGCAGATCAATCCAAAAACAAAGAGACTGACTTTCTTGGACAGCAAGGCCATCAAAATAGACAGAATACCAAAAACTAGCAAGACTTTCTGTATGCTGAAGAGGTCAATCTTTCCCCCCAGAATCGGACTGCCCCAAGGAAGAAAGAAGAAAGCAATCCAGATCAACAGAACTAAACCAATATAGACCTTAGAATAGCGTGTAATAAATGATTTTAGATGTGCCATAAGCCACCTCCTAAGCTTGTATATCTTTTGAATACTGTATATGTCCATTTTCGACAACTAATACATCTGTACAAAGGTCTGAAATATCTTCCGATATATGCGACGTCAGGATAACCAAACCATTTTCTTTTTTCAGATAAGATAAAATGACCTGTTTGGTTAACCTCACACTCTTCTCATCCAAAGCATTCATAGGTTCATCAAGAAAGAGTATAGATGGTTCGGCAATAAAGGCTTGAATCAAAGCCATTTTTTGCTTTGTTCCTAAGGATAAATGACGGTATTCAACGTCTTCAAATTCCTGTAAATCATAGTATTGAATCCAATAGGCAATTCTTTTTTCCGTAACTTTAGATGAAAAATACCTTAACAGTTCCAAATTTTCTCTCAGTGATAAATGAGATAAAAACTCTACCTTTTCAATTAAAATCCCTGCATCCTGAATATAATGATTTTTCACCCCGTAAACTTTGCCATCTTGAAGAACTTTTCCTTTGTCAAGTTTAATATAACCAGCAAGTACCTTTAAAAGAACTGTCTTGCCAGATCCATTATCACCTTTAAGTCCATAAATTTTTCCTGATTGAAAGACCAAATTTAACTGATTTAAAATAGGTCTTTTCCCATAAATTTTCTGTCCATTTATAATTTCAAGTCTCATCGTTTATCCTTTCTTAAATTTCTCTTCTAACCGACTAACAATCAAGATAACTAATAAACTTAAGAGTCCTAAATATACTATTACAATATGATCTATCATCCATTCTTGTCCCACAAATGCTAAAAAATAGAGAAAAAACGAGAAGCCAGCACCCGCACTAATAAGTGCTATCAGATAAGACAGTAGTAAGTACAAAATCATTAACTGAGCAAGTAAAAAGAAAGGTGCGACTGTTTTGAAATGAATTCCTAGAGGAAGTAAACCAAGAAACCAGACAAATAAATCTTGAGTAAAAAATTTAGAAATGACAACCAATCGTTTCCTTGTATAATCGAAAAAGGAGCTTGATTGATAGCGAATCAAGTGATGATAATGGTCTGCCAAATCACTTTCAAGTAAAATGACAGAGAGCCATCCTACCATGAAAATAGAAAGGTTTAACAAGAGTTTGGGGATTTCTAAATTTACTTCAGAATAGTCATTATAGGAAAAGATTGAAATCAATTCTCTCTTGAAAAAGAGAAAAACATCCTGCTTTTGAACCGCTGTTGACAATAGATAGTTGGTCAAAATCATCATCAGAACTATACGAAGTAGTAAAACAATCTTTCTCTTTAGCAAAATATTGTTAAAATTCTTAAACATTATCTTCATATTTTTTAAGCACCATATAAGGGACAATATAAAGGATATAAGGAGTAAAGAGTTTCATCAAACTTACATCCCCATAGCTAGCTTGCATCAAACTCGTCATAGGAACCATATAGTATGGCAAGATACTATAGAGCAGCATAGAACCAAGCCAAAGAAACATCAAATAGGCAATTGCCGAACGAGTCACATTCCCTAAATAATCAACTATTTTAAAAAAATAGACCGTATTGATGAAGATACCAATTAGAAGGACACACATAAAAAACAAATAACTTTTTATTTCTCCATCTAGAAGCCTTTGTAAACTACTTCCATCAGAAAATAGAGAATTCCATTCCAGAGGCGAAAAAGTCCCAAAGAAATAGGTTATGATTGCAATTATCAGCACAGTCACTAAATATATCACACAAGGGATACTTGCAACTTGAAAAATCAACTTTCTTTTTAACCCTTGATAACTCACTTCTCTTCCAATACTCAATCGTAAAACTTTATTTTTCAGCTGAATGTATTGAAAACCTAGCAAAGAAATGATAATTGGAATAATAAATGATTGATAAAAACCTAAGTTGAACTGGAGAATACGAAAATCTAAAGCTGATTTTAATAAGTCATTTTTAATTGCTTGTCCATCGAATTTGGCTAAGTCAGGCGCATGAATATCAAAAAAGAAATAAGTCATCAAAAAATCACGATAAACCAAAGCAAGAAAAATCAAAGTAAGCAAGACATAAACAAATTTATGCCTTGCCAAAGTTAAGAGAGGAATCTTCATAAGTCACCTCCTAAAAATAAAAACCGATATAAATCAATGCCTTTCGCCCGTAGACTTTCCTAACTCCTTTCTTTGTCTAAGCATGTTTTTGAAAAAGATATAGTCTAACCAGTCGCTGCCTAGAGATAAGACTATCAAAAGCAACCAAACACCCCAAGCACTAGCATCTGATTCATGATTTAGAACATGAGGGAAAAATAAGAATGAAAAAATTGTCATATCCAAGCTAAACAGAGCTAAAAGGGAAATATAAATCCAGTAAAAATAGTAGAAGATGGGGAAAATTTTACTGTTTCTGTCAGCATTGTCTATCCAATAGAAAAAATATAAACAAGGAAATAAGAGTATCAAATTAAACCAATTAAACGACAGTTTCATCATCGACACCTCCTCTTTAAAATTGTTTTCTTTAGTTTCGTTCTATTAAATGTTATTACCAATATAAATCAATGCCTTCCACATTTAGACTTCCCTAATTCTCGTCTCAAGCGAAGCATTTTTTTGAAACAGAAATAAGTTAACCTATTCAGACCAATAGCTAGCAGAATAAAAAGAAACCAAATGCCCCATAACTTGATATCTGTCAAATTTCTCAAGACGATATTGAAAAACAGAACTGAAATAACTGTCCAAGCAAGGCTAAAAAGAGCATAGAGGGGGATGTAAAACCAGTAAAAATAGTAAAAAATTGGGAAAAATTTACTATCTCTATTAGCATTTTCAATCCAGCTGAAAAAGTAAAACCAGGGTAATAAGATTAACAATTTAAACAAATGTTTCATCACCAGCCCCCTCTTTTTGATAGCGTTTTCTCTACCTTCATTCTATCAAAAAAATCTGGAAATGTCATTCCAGATTCTACTTTTTTATTTACGTTTTCTTGCGATGAGATGAATTGGTGTTCCCTCAAAAACAAAGGCCTTGCGGATTTGATTTTCCAAGAAGCGCAGGTAAGAAAAGTGCATAAGCTCTTCTTCGTTGACAAAGATAACAAAGGTTGGTGGTTTGGTTGCCACTTGGGTCGCGTAGAAAATCTTGAGGCGTTTTCCTTTGTCTGTCGGTGTTGGATTGATGGCAATGGCATCCATAATAACATCGTTCAAGACAGCTGATGGAATACGTGTATTTTGACTTTCACTGATTTGCTTAATCATCTCAGGAAGTTTGTGGAGACGTTGCTTGGTCAAAGCTGATACAAAGATAATCGGTGCGTAAGGCAGGTATTGGAACTGCTCACGGATATCTTCTTCCCAGTTTTTCATAGTGTGGTTGTCTTTTTCAAGTGTATCCCACTTGTTGACCACGATAATCATCCCTTTACCAGCTTCATGGGCAAATCCTGCGATACGCTTGTCGTATTCACGGATGCCTTCTTCCGCATTGATGACCATCAAGACCACATCTGAACGGTCAATAGCTCGCATAGCGCGCATGACAGAGTATTTCTCGGTATTTTCATAAACCTTACCAGACTTACGCATACCAGCCGTATCAATCATGGTAAACTCTTGACCATCTGTATCTGTAAAGTGGGTATCAATGGCGTCACGAGTTGTTCCAGCAACTGGACTGGCAATGACACGGTCTTCTCCCAAAATAGCGTTAATCAAGCTTGATTTTCCGACGTTAGGACGACCAATCAAGCTAAACTTAATCACATCTGGATTTTCTTCTTCATATTCATTTGGAAGATTTTCTACAATAGCGTCTAGTACATCCCCTGTACCGATACCATGGACAGATGAGATGGGCAATGGTTCACCCAAACCGAGGGCATAGAAATCATAGATATCATTTCGCATCTCAGGGTTGTCCACCTTGTTAACTGCGAGGATAACTGGTTTGTGGGTCTTATAAAGCTTACGGGCTACGTATTCATCCGCATCGGTAATTCCTTCCTTACCAGACACGACAAAGACGATAACATCGGCTTCTTCCATGGCAATTTCTGCCTGGTGCTTGATTTGTTCCATGAAAGGAGCATCGACATCATCGATTCCTCCTGTATCAATCATGCTAAACGAACGATTGAGCCACTCACCCGTTGCATAGATACGGTCACGTGTCACTCCTTCGACATCTTCTACAATGGAGATTCGCTCACCAGCGATCCGATTAAATAGGGTTGATTTCCCAACATTGGGACGTCCTACAATGGCAATAGTTGGTAGGGCCATAATTTCTCACTTTCTACAATAACTTCTTCTGTTCAAGATTTTTTCTAGTTGAGCTTGGTTCAGCTTGACCAAATTGTTCGGCTAGGCGCTGACTCCAGCTTGTGGTCGCACGCGCCCCAGCATAGTCAGCCTGCACACGGTCATAAGCTTGGATTGCCTCAGTTGACTGTTCTTTATATTCTTCCTCAAATACCACTTGAGTCAATGGCAAGCGAGGTTTGACTTCATGTTCTTCATTTGGTAAACCTAGTGCCATCCCAAAGACAGGATAGGTGTAGTCAGGCAAATTAAAAAGCTCTGCTACTTCTTCTGACTTGTATCGAACCAAGCCAATAATGACACCACCATAGCCCAAGCTTTCAGCTGCCAGCAGGGCATTTTGACCAGCAAGAGCCGCATCGACTGAACTAATCAAGAGACCTTCTACACCTTGAGGCTGGAAGTTGTCAGTATGAAGTTGGGCTCCCTTTTCCGCTCGGTTCAAATCTCCGACAAAGAGAAGGAAAACAGCTGACTGGCGAATGGCTTCTTGAGGTACCAATTCATACAAGGCATCTTTCTTCTCTTGACTTCGTACCACAATCACAGAGTAGGATTGGAAATTCTTCCAAGACGAAGCCATCTGGGCTGCTGTCAGGATTTCAGTCAAGTCTTCCTGAGGAAGGGCTTGCTCCTTAAATCTACGCACTGAAGTATGAGCTTTCATCAGTTTAATCGTTTCTGTCATCGACGGTTCACTCCTTCTAAACGAGTCTCCTCAGCCAAATAACGGATGCGTTCCATGACGCGTCTGGCTTCCCAGGTTTCGTCATTTCCATGTTTCCCTTTAGCGAAATGCTGCTCCAATTCTTCAAAGTTGAAGTTGGAGGTGAAAAAGGTCGGTAAATTTTCCTGCATCCGATATTGAAGAATGACTTGCAGGATTTCATCACGTACCCAAGCTGTTGATTGCTCGGCACCAATGTCATCTAAAATCAGGACTTCAGACAGTTTAATCTCATCCACCAATGTCTTAACATTACCATCACCGATAGCATTTTTGACATCAATGACAAAGCTAGGATAGTGGAGGAGAGTGGATGAAACACCACGTTTTTCTGACAAATCATAGGCTAAGGCAGCCACCATGAAACTTTTACCCACACCAAAGTCTCCATAGAGATAGAGACCTTTACGGACATGAGGATAGGCTTCTGAAAATTCAACCAAACGTTGAAAAACAGTGAAACGTTTCTCATCATCTGCATCAACATCCGCAAAACTTACTTTTTTAAGACTAGCTGGCAGATTGATTAACTTGAGACGATTCTTAATAGCCGCTTCTTTTTCAGCAGCGATTAGTTCAGGAGTTTCTTCATAAGAAACGTCCGCATAGCCATGATTCATAACCAAAATAGGCTTGTAGCCTTTGGCAATATAAGCCGTATCCCCACGGAGAAATTTGTCACGCTCGGTGATGTACTGATTAAACTTGGAGATACTGCGATTTAATTCCTCTGGAGTCAAGGATTCTTGCTGGATAAATGCCGCAACATCAGGGTCCTTCATGATTTTCTGGACCAAATCTTGATAATGAAAACGACTAGGTTGACGTTTGAGTACGTCTCCGACACTTTCCATCTAATCTCCTCCTTTTTCTAATCGAGCTAATAGTTCTTGTTTCTTACGTTCTAGTTCCAGACGAGTTTCCTCGCTGGTTTCATTCTTATAATCTGGGTTACTCCACTTGGGTACATTGGACTTGGCAGGACCGGGTTTACTAGTCTTTTGAGCCTGACTCTTCTGTCCTCTCTCACGGATGCGCAAGACTGCCTCTTCTGCCGAATGAATCTTTTGATAGGCATAGTCATTAGCCACCTTCATGGCATATTTCTCATTGATGTTTGCCGAATCTACCTTATTAAAGGTCAACAAGAGAATGATATTGATGACTTCGTCCAGCAAGCCCAAGCCAGCCATCTGATGCAAGAGTTCTCTTTCTGTTTGGATAATGGTTCCCTTGCGTGTCTGCTTGATTTCTGCCAAGAACTGCAGGGCAGTCTTACTTTTGGCTTCTTTGATAATGGTTGCTTCCTTAGGACTAAAGTCAGAGGAAACCGGTTTTTGAGCAATTTTTTCACGCATTCGTTTGGTTGAAATGACCTTGGAAACAGCTGTTGACTTGGCCAATTGATAGGTCTCAAACCAAGTCCATTTCTTCTCCTCAGCAATGGCAAAGAGGTTTAAGACATCGGACTGCTCATCCGCAAAACGAAGCCCATCTCGAGCCATAAGCTGACGAAAATGGTCCAAGTCAAAATCGTTGGCCACTTTCTTCTTGAGACTAAGGTCTTCTTGACCTCCTAATTCTGCCAAGTCTGGAAAGACTTGATTGAGTGAGACAGGTATTTCTTCTCCCTCAGCACTCTCAACCTTCAAATCCTCCACAGCCGCATCGCCAATTTTTTTCTCCAAGAGTCTACGATAAACAGGATGTTCCAAGAAATCCTGACTTGAAAGAGGAGCATGGAGGTCTAGCTGATAAACATCCCCCTTTTGATAGAGAGTCAAGAGATTAAAAGCAGATAGGATTTTCAGGGATTTTATCAGTCTATCCATCCCAAAGTTGAGATGGTTGAGAATACTTGAAAAGAGGTATTCCTTTCTGCCATTATCCCAAAAACTGATTGTATAAAGATAAAGGCTCAGTGCCTCCTGACCGATAATCGGGAGGTAGCACTGTACCAGAGATGAGGTATCTTGCGACACCCGATTATTCTTTAGATAAGAAAAACGGTCAATTGGCTTCATTTATCTTTCCTTTTTCTTTTTAGAGGACTGGGTGATTTGTTGGAGCAAGCTCTCTAACTCACTAACATCCTTAAAACTACGATAGACACTGGCAAAACGTACATAGGTAATCTCATCTAACTCAGCCAACTCCTCCATGACGAGTGAACCAATGTCCTCACTTTGAATTTCATTTTCATTTCGACCACGGAGTTTCTGTTCGATACGATTGACTACCATGTTGATTTCATCACTTGACACAGGACGTTTCTGGGCTGAACGGATAATCCCATTAAAGATTTTATCTCTGGAGAACTGTTCCCGTGTGCCATCTTTTTTAACAACCACTAAGGTTCTTTCTTCTACTCGTTCGTAGGTTGTAAAACGGTGCTGGCATTCATCGCACTCACGTCTTCTACGAATGGTGTTCCCTTCTTCTGCTTGGCGACTATCGATAACACTTGACTTGGTAGCCCCACATTTTGGACAACGCATCCTTTCCCTCCTTATCGTTTTCTTTTCATTATACCATTTTTTAAACGATTCCCAAAACAATTCTTCTTTTTGCTTGACAAGTTTTTTGTTTTGTTGTATTATTTAATTAAGACAAAAGGATAGAAGAAAGGAGACCAAGATGTCCTGGACATTTGACAACAAAAAACCCATCTATTTACAGATTATGGAGAAAATCAAGCTTCAGATTGTTTCCCATACACTGGAACCCAATCAACAACTTCCAACCGTGAGAGAGCTAGCTAGCGAGGCCGGTGTCAATCCAAACACCATCCAAAGAGCCTTATCAGACCTCGAACGAGAAGGATTTGTCTACAGCAAGCGAACAACTGGACGATTTGTGACTGAAGATAAAGAGCTGATCGCCCAATCGCGCAAACAATTATCAGAAGAAGAATTGGAACACTTCGTTTCCTCCATGACCTATTTTGGCTATGAAAAAGAAGAACTACCAAGCGTAGTCGGCGATTATATTAAAGGAGTTTAAGCCTATGTCATTACTAGCATTTGAAAATGTATCCAAATCTTATGGAGCAACCCCAGCCCTTGAAAATGTTTCTCTTGACATTCCAGCTGGAAAAATTGTTGGTCTCCTTGGCCCAAACGGCTCAGGAAAAACAACCTTGATTAAACTAATCAATGGCCTCTTACAACCAGATCAAGGACGTGTCCTTATCAACGATATGGACCCAAGCCCAGCAACCAAGGCCATCGTAGCTTATTTGCCGGATACGACCTATCTCAATGAGCAAATGAAGGTCAAAGAAGCCCTAACCTACTTCAAGACCTTCTATAAAGATTTCAATCTTGAACGCGCCCATCATCTACTTGCAGACCTAGGAATTGATGAAAATAGTCGTCTCAAGAAATTATCAAAAGGGAACAAGGAAAAGGTACAACTGATTTTGGTTATGAGCCGTGATGCTCGTCTCTACGTTCTGGACGAACCTATTGGTGGAGTGGACCCAGCAGCCCGTGAGTATATCCTCAATACCATTATCAATAACTACTCACCAACTTCTACCGTTTTGATTTCTACCCACTTGATTTCTGATATCGAGCCAATCTTGGATGAAATTGTCTTCCTCAAAGACGGAAAAGTCGTCCGTCAAGGCAATGTAGATGATATTCGCTATGAGTCAGGTGAATCCATTGACCAACTCTTCCGTCAGGAATTTAAGGCCTAAGCAAAGGAGATTATTATGTTTTGGAATTTAGTTCGCTACGAATTTAAAAATGTTAACAAGTGGTATTTAGCCCTCTACGCAGCCGTGCTAGTCCTTTCTGCCCTTATCGGGATACAAGCACAGACCTATAACAATCTGCCTGTCAAAGAAAGTCGACCTGTTTTACTTATTTTTCTAGCCCTCGTCTTTGGTGGCTTGATGATTACACTTGGGATTTCAACTCTTTTCTTAATCATTAAACGCTTTAAAGGTAGTGTCTATGACCGACAAGGCTATCTGACTTTGACCCTTCCAGTATCCGAACACCATATCATCACAACCAAACTAATCGGTGCCTTTATCTGGTCGTTGATTAGCACTGCTGTATTGGCTCTAAGTGCTGTTATTATTGTGACCATAACGGCTCCAGAATCGATTCCTCTTTCTTATGTGATTACATTTGTAGAAACACATCTCCCTCAGATCTTTCTTACAGGTATATCCTTCCTACTAAATACCATTTCAAGTATCCTCTGCATCTACTTGGCTATTTCCATTGGACAGCTTTTCAATGAATACCGTACAGCACTCGCTGTTGCAGCCTACATTGGTATCCAAATCGTCATTGGATTTATTGAACTTTTCTTCAATCTTAGTTCTAATTTCTATGTCAATTCACTTGTAGGACTCAATGACCATTTCTATATGGGAGCAAGTATAAGTATTGTTGAAGAACTCATATTCATAGCTATCTTTTATCTCGGAACCTACTATATTTTGAGAAATAAGGTTAATTTGCAATAGTTTCATAATCAAAAAGGATAACATCTCATCATAGAGAGGCTATCCTTTTTCTTTTATCTCATTTTCTGTCTAACTTTATTTAAAAAACAAATCCTTTTAAATCTGATTTAAAGGTCCTGTTTAATTTCTCTATTGTGACATTATCATTATATTCCTTACATATTTTCATAGCTTTGGAACATTCTTTTTTACCTAACTCTACTTGATTCGTTTTTATGAGATAAATACCTTTTAAAAAAAGCAAATAAGTCTTTTCAAAATAATATCCTTGTCTGGTCAGTAAATTTTCTAAATCATCTATAAAAAATTGAGCGCTATCTAACAAATTATTTTTTAATAATAATTCTAAATTAAATAAATATAAAGGAATTACTCTATGTGTTCCCATATCTGTTTTTAAAAAATGTCGTGTTTTCTTGATTACCGCTCTATATAGTAAGCTTATGGTTTTAGTGTTCATAAAAAACACCGAATTATAGAAAATTTTCAGTTCATACTCCATCCAATTATCTACAGAAAGCAAATACTTGATTAGCTCATTACATTTAGATGTATTGTAAGGAAGGTTTGCAAGGCGATTAATCTGTTGTTCAGCAATCGATTTTATGTGACAATTGCATAAACTTTTTTCCTGCTTTTGTTTTAGTTCTATTTTCTTTATTAGTTCTTGTAACAAAATGATATCTGAAGAGTTTACAGCATGTTCTAATTCTTCAAAAAAGCATTCTTTTTTAGAATAATAGCAATGAACTAATTCTTCAAATTCTGAAAATGATATCCCCAGGCGATTTAACAACATGTAAAAATGCTCAATAGATAATTTTGTAATCCCATTTTCGAAACGAGAAATAGTTGACTCACTAATCTTATCACAAGCCAAATCTTTAAGACGAAAATTTTTTGAAATACGGATATCCTTTAAAACTGCTCCAAAATTTTCCATAGTATCCTCTTCCATTTCTGCAAAAAATAAAACCTGTTTTTTTATTTGTGGTATGATTATGATTATACAAAAATAAAACAGAAAGGACAATATCATTATGAAAAAAATTTTATTGTAATCAGTTGCTTTACCGAGCCTAGCGACAACACTAGCAGTAAATAAACCAGTTTCTGCTCAAGAATCTATTTCTCCCAAGGCTTATAGCCACTCTAATGGCAGTTGGATTCAATCGAATGGCCGTTGGTGGTATAAACATTCTGACGGTTCTTACACTAAAACAGGTGAAACATCAACGATAGAAGTACCTATCGAAGACGTTAATACTATGGAAAAGGTTTTTAGCAACCAAAACTTTAGTAAAGTTGTTCGGTTCCCAGATAAAACAAAAGCTGAGATTATTGCAAATATGCAAGAACTATTTAAATCTTCTAGCGAAAGCGATGTGAACCACCTTTACTTGTCATGGAGGAAAAAACTGTACGATATCTATTGGTAGCGATAAAACGGTATTTACAGGTTGGGATTCACTTCAAAATAGAATGATTTCGCCTATGGCAGACACCAACACTAACGGAAAAATCACTTTAGAGGAACTGTATCAATACTCTTATCCTCTAGTCCTTGAAGATGCACCCAGCAGTAACAAGGAGCAACATGTATCAGTTTATCCAAAAAACAGTCAATTTGTTTTATTCCAAAAATAAGGAGTTAAGAAAATGAAAGTATCAAAAAAAATCACACTATTTGGTTTATCTCTAGCTGGCCTAGCTTTACTAGCTTTCCCTCATTCAGGAAAGGCCTTCGAGTTGGAAGAAGAATGGGTTATCAAGGGTGGCGTTTGGTATCAAGATGGCAAAATTCTTCGATTTAATAATGGTCATGAAGTCGATATCAAAGTCTTGGATTTGCCAAAAACTGAGAAAATCGAGTGGACGGTTAGTCTCAATGGTCAAGATCAGACAGTCAATTTCCTAGGTCAAGAAAAGGACAAGTCTATGGTCGGTACAAAGGGGCGTTACCTGAATTTCTATGTACCTTATGGCTATAGAGGAGATATCAAGGTAGAAGCCAAGAGCGGAAATGAAGTAAAGACCTGGTCCACTAAAGTAGTAGATGATGTGTATCATGATGGCGGAAAGAGTGGTTACTTCCGTATTGACGAATCAAATGATCAACACACCTACCTTGATGCAAAATGGGACTATCAAACTAAGACCTACACTGCTACCTTACCAGAGACTCTCAATGGTCAAAAAGTATTTGCTTGGGAAGACGACTATGTAGAATTGAAACTTCAAAAACCAGGAGTTATCAGTCATTCCTACAGAGGGGGAGGAGCCTTCAAAATACTTTATCCGATTCTAAAAGCAGAAAGTTGGCTAAAAAAGAATTACAGTGAAAGCTGGTACTATCAAAAACAAGGGCAATTAGTTAAAAATGCTTGGGTTAAGGACAAGGGAACTTGGTACTTTATGAATGATAAAGGAGTCATGTTCAATCAAACTTGGCTCTATCAAGGTGGCAACTGGTATGCCTTTAAATCATCAGGAGCTATGATTGCTAGTGACTGGCTATATGATAATCACTCTTGGTATTACCTAAGAGACTCAGGTTCTATGGCGACAGGTTGGATCAAAGATAGCGGCTCTTGGTATTATCTAAACAACTCAGGTTCTATGGCAACAGGCTGGGTGAAAGATAGCGGCTCTTGGTATTACCTTGCTTCATCAGGTAAGATGCTTCACAATACCTATACACCTGATGGTTACTATGTAGATGCCAGTGGCGCTTGGAAATAATCTAAAGTATACATTTTATTCCATCAGCTATTAGTGTACCTGCTCAGACTAAATGTTATCAGAGGTGCAAGACAAATCTAGATAATAATACAAAAAGCGAATCGAAACAATGAATTCTGTTTTGTTCGCTTTTTGTATTCTATTCGAGAAATTATGGAAAATAATCTCTCTTACTTATTAGACTTTTATTCAATCTAGATTGAATATTCTATAGAAAATTAAATGCGTTATACCAAACAATGTTTCTTTGTTTTTTATCTCTTTATCATCCACTATAAAATTAGTGAAATACTAATTTTTATGGTATACTAGCGATAATAAATAGTTATCGGTAGGAAAAAATTATGCAGAATAAATTTATCTTTAAAGAGAATGGAAAATATAACAGACAAAGCTATAAAAATACTTTATTTACAGACTTACCTGAAATTGATGGGCAAATTGATTTTTGCCGTAGTGATTTTAGAGGTTCAAAATTTTATAAATTAAATATCAGTGCAAATTTTGACAGAGCGGATTTTATGGGATGTAGCTTTCAAAGTGTTAATTTTATTGATACAAGCTTTGGCGCTCCTCAATTTAAAAATTGTATTTTTGAAAATGTGATATTTAGAAATAATCACTATAATGCTACAGTTTTTATCAAATGTTCTTTCTTAAATTGTAAATTTGATGAAGAGAGTATATATTCCAACTTTACCGAGTGTTCTTTTAATAAAACAGAATTTAAAAATCTAAATTTTGAAAGATCTACAGTGGATAATTCAAAATTTTTAGAATGCAACTTTTTGAATGTAGATTTTTCAACATTAGCGGCTGAAGATTTAATATTTGAAGCGACATCTTTTTCAAATGTCTCAATGAGTATCAATTACTTCTTTTCATATTTTATTGATTCTAAAACAAATTTAAAAGATATAGTATTTGAGTATAGAGGAAGTAAAACTTATCTAACTGAAGAAGTTTCAGATAATTATTTTAATAACTTACTTGAAGAGCAAAGATATTCTGAGTTATTTAATATGTGCATACTGCTAAATAATGAAGCTAATTTATACAATATTTTGCTTACTATTATCTCTAAAAAGGATACCTTGGGATATCAGTTACTTCGATGTATAGAGTGTATTATTTTCTATTTAAAAAAGGGAATGTTAAGTTTTGAAACTGCTAGTTCCCTATTAAATCTTTTAAAAATTTCTAATCAGAATATTGATATTAACAATTTATCAATTAATGAAAAAATTTATAGTTTAGAGCAACTTCTAGTCACTCTCCCGTTCGACAATATAAAATTAAAAGGAAATAATACTCCAGATTTTATTATTAAATTTAGATGTGCTATTGATTCTGAAAACGAGGCTGGTGAATACATTGAAAATTTATTACATTCTATTTTATTGTCTGCCCAATCAACTCTGGATTTTTCTTATAAACTTATAAAAAAAGAGAAAGGCTCTTGGATTTTTACATTTATGATTTCATCTGCTTTTCTAGTTTATACTTTAAAACAAATACAACAGATGGTTGTTAATACTCAAATAATTTGTAAGAATCAGTTGCAAATTCGATTCATTGAATCCGTAGTAAATGACTATATTCAGAGGTTGGAACACAATCGTTCAATTGATCTAAATTCATCAGAATTAGTTCCGTTAAATCATGACTTAGAAAGTTTGACACAGCTAATCCGTAATACTGACTTGACTCCAATAGAAACCAATGAAGATATGTTTGGCAAAATTACAAATATTGATATATCTAAATTAAATACTTAACACAATAAAATCATAAAGTAAGGGAGTGAACTTTATGATTTTATTTTATCTAGAAAGTAGTTATTGATAATAGTTTATCAATTTATTAAAAGCTAAATGTAGAATACTAAAATCATTTAATAAATTAACTCTAAAACTATAACTATGTTCGTAATTTTTTAAATAAGAATTCATTGGAATTGTAAAAACATTACAGTTCTTTAAAATCTCTAAAGCAAGGACTGATGAGTCGGCTAAACAATTTTTATTTTTAATGTCTATATGCGCAATTCCCCAATATCCTTGATTGCAAGGCTCCATTTGAATACACGTTCCTTGTAAGTAAGATGAGAGCATTTGAAAATTACTTCTAGCAGTTTGCAAATGAGTTTTTACAAGTACATCAATTACCTCACCATTATCTAGATAGCCTTTAAGCATATTCAATGACCCTATGGAAAACGGACTTGCAGAATAATTAAAAATTCGTTCCATTTCATTTAGCAACTCTTTCCTTTTTGTCAAAAAAATTGCAGATTTAACTCCATTTAAATATGCTTTTTTTGATATAGATTCAATAATAATTAGATTGCTAAAAGATTTATATTTTTGATGTTTCTTAAATGGAGAAACAAAATTATTATTCCAGACTAAATTACCATAAACACTATCAATAATCACAAAAATTTTTTCTATTTCGCACCACTCTAAAAAATCAGTGTCTGCAATTGAGATTGATTCGCAGAATAACGGATCTGTAAAAATAACTATATCAATACTTTTATTTTTACAATCTTGCTTTATCTGGTTTATATTTAGAAATTGTTCAGAAAAAACAGTATATCCATTCTCCAAGTAAATATTTAAATATGAGTAGTAACACGGTGCAATGAGTAGGACATTTTGTAATCCTAATTTTTTTAAAACATAACTTAATAAGAAGCTTCCAACAGTTGCACTAGGGAAAATACTCACGTCAACACTATTATTTAACAGTTGTTTTATAGTTTTTTTAAAGTCAAATAATTCATCGGGATATCTATAGTTAATATAATCTGTTGCTTTTAATGAATCTTGAATCTCAACGATTACTTTTTCATAATTTACATCAAAAACTTCAATATTCCAACTAGAAACAAGAAGTGTTTCTTGGTTAATGTGCTTTTCTAAATATGAAATATCATTAATTTTTTCTTGTTTACTGAACATGAGATTTCCTACCGATAACTATTTATTATCGCTATACAAAGCACCTAAATAGGTTTATAATAGCATGATTATTGATAAAGGAGATTTTTATGGACTATAAACTTATTTCTACTTACTTAGATTATTGCAAAACTCATAAGCGTTTGAGTTCACACACGATTCGCGCTTATAAGAATGATCTTATGCAATTTTATAACTCAGACTATGATAATGTCGAATCCTATATAGAACACTTGACACAATCTAACATAAAAACGAATACATTAAGAAGAAAAATTGCTTGTATGAAGGTGTTTTATAACTATCTAAAATACCAGAACATAATTGAAGAGAATCCCTTCAATCAATTGCGCTTTCAATTTAGAACTGAAAAAATATTACCTAAAACGATTCCGCATGACATTCTGAAAAGTATTTTTTTATATTTAGAGCAGAGAGTAGTTCTATCTAAAACTGATTATCAAAAACAACACGCTGAAAGAAATCTACTGATTATTTCACTTTTACTTTCAACAGGCATCAGAATTTCTGAACTTTGCCACATCCATCTCAAAGACATTAATCTTTCCAATAAGACACTCCATATTATAGGAAAAGGTAAGAAAGAGCGTATCCTATTTTTAGGAGATCAAAAAACATTCAATTTATTAGAAACATATATAAATAAAACAAGAAATGAATCCAATGATTTCTTGTTCCCAGGGAAACATTCACTTAAGCCATTGTCAGAGCAAAGTGTACGTTTAGTTATAAAAAGAATCGTTGAACAAAATAACTTTTCTAGAACTATTACACCGCATATGTTTAGACATAGCTTTGCGACAATGCTTCTAGATAGTGATGTAGATATTCGATATATTCAACAAATTCTTGGACATAGTTCTATATCAATCACACAAATCTATACTCACGTATCTCATTCAAAACAAAAAGAAATACTTAGTTCTTTTAATCCTGTATCAGCGATTCATTCTGATAAAAAATGAACACTCATTAAACACACTTAGTTCATATATTTATAATTGTTTTACTATATTCTAATAAGCATTGATAGTATAGTAGATTGAAACAAAATATGCACAAATATATTAGGAGATAAGTTAATTTCTAGAAATGTTTTAGCAACCGTAGTGTACTATTGTAGATTCAATCTGTTTCATATCCCAACTTTAAAAACTTTTAGAGTAACAAATGAAGTATTTGATAAAAAGGAGTATAATATCTTTAAAACGGATTACATGTATATCGATAGGGAGGTCAACTCTTTATGCTGAGAAGATTTGTTACTAAGAAGCACCTCGTACTTTACTTCTTTTCTATTGCCATTACTTGGCTGGAAGCAATTATCACGCCAGCCCTTGTTCAGAATATTGTTGCTAGTTTTACCAATCAAGAACTAGGCCTTCTTTGGAAAGTTTTGATTTTGGGAATCCTTGGAAACCTCATTCTATTACTAGGCTTAGCTGGGAAACGCTATTACTACGCCCGTTTGATTACTGACTTTAAATATGGAATCAAGAGTGCTATTTTCAAGCGATTTTTAAGCAGTTATGAGATTGATGAAAAGGATATTTTGTCTGACCTAGAAAACGACGTCAAACAACTAGAAGAAAACTATATTGAGCCAACGGTCATCATCATTTCTTCTCTTGGTTTCACCACTGTGTCCATTCTCTATGCCCTATGGACCAATTTTTACTTGGGTCTTATTTTCATTCTCTTCTACTCCTTTCCTGTACTCTGCAGTGCTATCGGATCAAAGCGTTTGGACTCACTGTCTGAAAAGCGGTCCACTGTTAACCAGAGTTACTTAACAAGCTTGACAAATTTTATTGGCGGTAGCCAACAAATTCGCCATTATCAGGGGCAAGACTACTTTTTTGCTCGCTATCAAAAGCAATTACAAACCAGTCTAGATGCCGAAATCAACTATGAAAAGCAACGAACTTTAAACAGTCTCTTGATCAATAGCATCGATGCCTTTTGTTCTGTCACACCTATCGTCATCGGTGGCTTTATGACCTACTATAATTATTTAGATGCGGCGAGTTTTGTGGCCATCTATCTAGTTTCCCATAATATCGGCTATCAATTCCAAGAGTTGGCTTACTTTACCAACACCCGAAAAGCGAATCGAACTCTTCTCAATAAATACCAAAAACTTTTGAACCATTCTGATCCCATCTCGCCTAGAAGCATAGAAAACATTTTCCCTATCCAGCTTAACAGCATCTCCCTAGAAAAAGATGGGAATATCCTCTTATCTCCGGTTTCCATACACATCAAGCAAGGAGAAAAAATCGCCATTATCGGGGAAAGTGGCTCTGGTAAGACAACCCTGCTCAATATCATTCATGGAGAAGAGACACCAACAAGTGGACAGATTAGCTTTGCTGGTCAAAAACTGTCACGTCAAGAAATCACAAGTATTAGTTCCTATATTCTCCAAGATAGCCATTACTTTGACACGCTATCTCTGGAAGACAATATCCTTCTGGGACTGGATAAAAATAAAGAGACTTTAAATCATATCCTCAAAAAAACAGGATTAGAACATTTGAAAAATCGAACGCTCAGAAATGATAGTCTATCTGGTGGCGAGAAACAACGCCTAGAAATCGCTCGCGCCCTCTACCATGATAGCCAACTCATCTTAGCAGATGAGATTAAGGCCAATCTTGACTCGGAAAATAGCAGAAAAATTAGCGACTTACTCTTCTCCCTACCTCAAACAGTCATTGAAGTCATTCACCACTACACGGAAGAAGACTTAAAACACTATGACCAAGTCATTCACTTAAGCAGAGAAAAGTAATAGTCTATAACATACGATTTTAAAAAGCAAGGAACTCAAATTCCTTGCTTTTTAACTCAATATCAAATTGGCTACAATAGGGCTGACAAAGACATAGAGAATACCGGTGACACCGATAGCCAAACCACCCATGGCTCCTGCTACAGAGCCGTATCGGAAGGCTGTTCCCGTTCCAACTGCGTGGCCTGTTCCTCCAAGGGAAAGACCAACAGCTACTGGATCGTCAATTTTCAACCACTTCAAAAGGGTTGGTCCGATGACACTGGTTAAAATCCCAGTTGCCACTACTACCACCAAGGTCACAGTCGTCAAACCTTGCAATTTTTCTGTGATTCCTACTGCCATGGCGGTTGTTACTGACTTAGGAAAGAGAGAAATGGCTAGGAAAAAGTCCATTCCAAAAATCTTAGCTATAAGGGCCGTGAAAGAGGTATTGACCACTACCGCTAACAGACTTCCAAAAAGAATACTCCGAGCATGGTGCTTCATCAAATGAAAACTCTTATAAAGCGGAATCCCTAGAGCAACAGTCGATGGGACAATCAAGTTGTTCAGATAAACTCCACCTTGATAATAATCTTGGTAAGAAATCCCCGTCACCTTTAGAAAGATGATAATGAAAATGGCTGACAAAAGCAAGGGCGTTGTCAATGGATGAGGAAAACGTCTGTAAATCAGCATTCCCACTAGATAGGCTAGGATTGATAGGGCAAGCCCAAACAGAGGATTGGAAACAAATTCACTCATTTGGCATCTCCTTTCTCATAATCTCCCTCAAATCGTCTCTTGATAAACTGAACAACCAAGGCAATGAGGATAATATTGATAACAGCTGCAAAAAAGACAATCAAAACAATTGGCAAAAGATAGGGAGCAATCACATCAAACTTCTCCATGATTCCCACTGCTGGCGGCAAAAAGAGAATGGTCATATTGGCCAGCAAGAAATTCCCCACCATATTGACATGCCTAGTTCTCAGCCACTTGAATTGTAGGGCTAGAAAGAGAATAATCAAACCGATAATACTGCCTGGGATGGGCAAATGAAAGAAACTGGAAATCCCCTCTCCGATTAGAGAAATCACAAAGAGAATCATTAATTGAACATATAATTTCATCCTAAACTCCACGAAATAGACTTCTTGCATACCAGTTTACTCTTTTTTCAGAAAATTTCAAGGAAATGCACAAGAGTTGATGAAAATTAGAGAGGAAAGGGGATACAGGCAATTACAGACTAGTGAAAACAGGCCTAATTTAGGATCAAAGATTTCAGCGTCCTTCTTGCCAGCCTTCTTGAAAAGTAGTATAATTATTGCATGCGCAATCATCTTGTGATACAGAAATTGTCCGTTAATGGACTTTCTTCTATTTACAACTCTAAAAAGAAAGGAGATACTATGACCTATTTGGAAAAATGGTTTGACTTCAATCGACGTCAGAAAGAAATTGAAGGTCTCTTGGAAGAGACAATTGCCCAGCAGAGTGACCAAAGTCTGACCTTGAAAGAGTTTTACCTACTCTACTATCTGGACTTGGCCCAAGAAAAATCTCTACGACAGATTGATTTGCCTGATAAACTTCATCTGAGCCCGAGCGCTGTTTCTCGGATGGTGGCTCGCTTAGAAGCTAAAAATTGCGGTCTACTTAGTCGCAGGTGTTGCGATCAAGATAGGCGTTCTAGCTTTATCTGCCTGACAGGTGATGGTCAAAAGACACTGGCCTCGCTACAAAAGGCTGTCGAAGAAAGCTTGGAAACTAGTTTGGATTTCTTGATTTAAGATGATTTTAGAAAAAAGTTGCGTGCGCAATCATTTTTCTTGACATTCTCTTTTACAAGGAGTAAAATAAAGTCATCATTAAACAAAGGAGTTTTTAAAATGATTGAAATTACCTATCTAGATGCCAGCAAGAACGAAAGAACTGTGACTTTCGAGTCTTATGAAGATTTTGATCGTTCACAACAAGCTTGCCTTATCGGCGTCGCAGACTACTACCCAGTCCAAAAATTAACTTACAACGGTCATGATTTGGACTACCATGGGACTTATGGAGATGTCTTCTTCTATCCCATGAAACAAGATTTAAGCCAATATAACTAAAAAAGGAGAAATACAATGGCAAAAGCAATTACAGATGCAACATTCGAACAAGAAACAAAAGACGGTTTGGTCTTGGTAGACTTCTGGGCAACTTGGTGTGGTCCATGTCGTATGCAAGGTCCAATCTTGGATAAATTGTCTGAAGAACTTTCAGAAGATGTCTTGAAAATCGTTAAAATGGACGTTGATGAGAATCCAAACACAGCTCGTGCTTTTGGAATCATGTCTATCCCAACTCTTCTCTTCAAAAAAGACGGCCAAGTGGTGAAACAAGTTGCTGGTGTTCACACAGCAGAACAAATCAAGGCCATCGTTGCGGAATTGAGCTAATCACATTAGAGACCAAGTACTTTCTTTGGTCTCTTTTTTCTTGCCCTTTGCCATTTTTCAAAAAATATGCTAGACTGTAGGTAGAATATTACGATGTTTGGGACATGCCATCGCTAAAAAAAACCTCTACTTGGTATTTTTTAGCTCCCTCATGGGAGCTTTTTGCGTGCTCTGAACATTTCCCATTTTGGAAGGAGTACTATGAAACGTCAATCAGCCTTGGTCGTCTTTAGTGGCGGTCAAGATTCCACAACCTGCCTCTTCTGGGCCAAAGAACACTATGAAACAGTCGAAGCTGTCACCTTTGCCTACGGTCAACGTCATCATCTCGAAATTCAAGTTGCCCAAGAAATCGCTAAGGAACAAGGCATTCGTCATCACATCCTAGATATGTCTCTGCTGGGACAAATCACTGAAAATGCCCTGACTTCTGATATGGAGATTAAGCAAAAAGAGGGAGAGGTTCCCAATACCTTCGTTGATGGTCGCAACCACCTCTTTCTGTCCTTTGCGGCAGTTCTTGCTAAGCAACGAGGCATTAAAGATATCGTGACAGGTGTCTGCGAGACAGACTTCTCAGGCTACCCCGATTGTCGAGATGTCTTTGTCAAATCCCTTAATGTTACCCTCAACCTTGCCATGGATTACGACTTTGTTATCCAAACGCCTCTCATGTGGCTGGACAAGGCTGAAACTTGGGAGTTAGCCGATCAACTCGGTACCTTTGACTACGTTCGTGAAAAGACCTTAACCTGCTACAATGGAATTATCGGAAGCGGCTGTGGGGATTGCCCAGCCTGCCACCTACGTCAGCATGGTTTAGATGTCTATCTCTCACAGAAAGGAGAGGTCTAATGTTTTTTGCACCCAAAGAAATCAAACAAGAAACTGGGGAGTCTCTTGTCTACAATCCTCACAGAACCTTGGTATCAAAAGAGTTTACCTTTGATGCTGCCCACCACCTCTTTCACTATGAGGGAAAATGTAAGTCCCTGCACGGCCACACCTATCATCTGCAGATTGCTGTCAGTGGATTTTTAGATGAACGTGGCATGACCTACGATTTCGGAGATATCAAAGCGATCTACAAGAACTACTTAGAGCCCCACTTGGATCATCGCTATCTCAATGAAACTCTTCCCTATATGAACACGACTGCTGAAAATATGGTTTACTGGATTTTCCAAACCATGAGTCAAGAGTTACCTGATGAGCGTGGTCTTCGTTTGGAATACGTTCGCCTCTATGAAACTCCGACTTCCTTTGCAGAGTTTAGACGGGAGTGGTTAGATGACTAGGGAACGTGTCCTCAAACTACCAGTTCTGGAAATTTTTGGCCCTACCTTTCAAGGTGAAGGTCGTGCTATTGGGCAGAAAACCATGTTTGTCCGCACTGCCGGTTGCGACTACCACTGCGACTGGTGCGATTCTGCCTTTACTTGGGATGGTTCTGAAAAACCAACTCGCATGACAGCTGACGAGGTTATTGCTGCCTTGGATAAATTGGGGAGCTACGACTATGTCACCCTATCTGGGGGAAATCCTGCTATCCTAGCAGCCAACATGGCCGAATTGGTCACTAAACTCAAGGAACGTGGTGTCACTCTGGCTGTTGAAACTCAAGGCTCTCGCTGGCAAAATTGGTTGAAAGACATTGACCAAGTCACCCTGAGTCCCAAACCTCCTTCATCCAAGATGGAAGTCAACTTTGAAACCCTTGACTTTATCGTTTCCCAACTGGATTCAGATAAAGTTACCTTTAAAATCCCTGTCTTTGATGATGCCGATTTGGCCTTTGCCAAAGGGATTCAAGAACGCTACCAACCAGATGTCCTCTTCTTATCGGCTGGAAATCCTGAGCCCAAGGCCACAGGCAATATTATCCAAGATCAACTGGACCGTCTCAAAGAACTCTGGGAACGCGTCGCTACTGACGATAGCTGGGGCAATGTCCGCGTCCTTCCTCAACTCCATACCCTCCTCTACGATAATCAACGTGGTGTTTAAAATTAGAAAGAAAAAATCATGTCACAACAAGAAGAAATGAAAAACCTAAGCCTACTAGGCAACAAAGAAACCAACTACATTTTCGAATATCAACCAGAAGTCCTCGAATCCTTTGACAATCGTCATGTGGAAAATGACTATTTTATTAAATTCAACTGCCCTGAATTTACCTCACTTTGCCCTATTACTGCTCAGCCAGACTTTGCAACTATCTATATTTCCTACATCCCTGACAAGCTCTGTGTCGAGTCAAAATCCCTCAAACTCTACCTCTTTAGCTACCGAAACCACGGAGATTTCCACGAAAACTGTATCAACACCATTGGGAAAGACTTAGTCAACTTGCTAGACCCTCGCTATTTAGAGGTCTGGGGAAAATTCACTCCACGCGGTGGCATCTCAATCGACCCCTACTACAACTACGGTAAACCTGGAACTAAGTATGAAGGCTTGGCAGAACAACGCCTCTTCCAACACGACCTTTATCCAGAGAAAATTGACAACCGTTAAACTCATACGAAAAAGCCCTGTTCCTCTAGATGAGGAGCAAGGCTTTTTGTTTTTCAATTATTCTTCTGTTCCAAGGAAGTTTTTTGCAACGAGGGCTGCAAGAACCCCACCAACGATTGGCGCAAGGATGAAAATCCAAACTTGTTGAAGGGCTGCGCCACCTACCAAAACAGCTGGTGCCAAGCTACGGGCTGGATTTACTGAAAGCCCAGTAATGTTCAAGCCCACAAGAATCATCGCCATCAATGACAAACCGATTACCAAACCAGCAATCGCGCCATTGCCCTTGCTTTCTGAAGTCACTGTCATGATAACCACAACAAACAAGAAGGTTGCGATGACTTCAAACAAGAATCCACCAAAGACAGTGACACCGTTTGCCAAGGCATTTTCACCAAGGCTAGCAGTTGACATACCTGAGTTAGCCAAGAGGAAGAAGACAGCGCCAGAAGCAATAAAAGCTCCAACAACCTGACCAAGGATGTAGTTGACAAGGTCTTTTGATGACAAACGTTTGTTAACAAACATAGCAATCGAAACAGCTGGGTTCAAGTGAGCACCTGAAACAGTTCCGATTGAGTAGGCTGCAACCACGATGGCTAAACCAAAGGCAAAGGCGATTCCAAGGTGACCTAGGCCATCAAGACCATTTCCAAAAACAACAGCTCCTGTCCCAACGAACACAAGCATGAACGTACCGATTAACTCAGCAACAAATTTTTTCATTTTCTTTCTCCTTTTTTCAAAAACTAGATACTAGTCTATCAAAAGAAGGAAAGGGTTTCAAGAAAATTGATTGGAAATCATAGAACTATTAGCTTATCCCTAGTATTGAAAAGACTGGATAGCTTCTTTCAAGTCATCTTGTAAACTATTTCTCTGGTCAAGTTGGACATAGACTTCCAACAGACAGGATCTGAAGTTGGAAAATTTATAAAAATCTTCCCTTTCTTCTATCGGAAAGTCAACAGCTTTTATCCAAGAAGCTACTTGCTCTTGCTCCAACTTCCCTTGTAAAATAGGTTCATAGATCACTCTTGCTAAACGCCAATCCTCATCATCTGTAAAACGAATCGCAATTCTTTTAAACAGTTGACCAAGTATGTCAAATACTTCATGAATTCTGTTTTTAGGAAAGTCTGGATGACAAACCACCTCTGTCAGTAAATCGGCTCCATGTGCAAAAGCATGAACCCAACCGTACTGACTTGAAAAACCCCTTGTATCCTTTTCTTTTGAAAGATAGTGCAAGCCTTGATTTAAAAGGACATTACGAATTTCTGCTTTTAATCCCTGATAAAAAATTGATTGCTGGTTGGCATCCGCAGACAAGAGATTTGCATAAATAAGCGCCCTAAAAGAACGTTCAAGAGTTGACAGGCCTACCTTATCAATCTCTTTATCTAACCCTCCATCAGATAAAATTTCCTCAGCAATGAAATGAAATTGCTCCTGTGTAAATAGCTTTTCCTGAATCCCTCTAGCAAAGCTTGTAAAAACAAGGTCATCGCGAATTTCTGGAGAAGAATCTCCCAAATGATCAAGTAACCACTGGATTTCTTCCTGGTTATAACTTGGTTTTTCTTCTGCCATTTTTCTAAGTAACTCTTGATACATGGGCAATACCTCTACATTTCTAGCAACTTGATATAATCTAGACCCCATTTCTCGACAGCATCTAAAACAACTCTGAATTCCTGCCCCATTTCGGTTAAGCTGTACTCAACTCGTGGTGGAACTTCGGCATAGACCTTTCGTTGAACAATCTTATCCTTTTCTAATTGACGGAGATGACGGGTCAAAATAGTTTGAGTAATCCCAGGCAATAATCTCTGTAATTCTTTAAATCGTTTGGTACCTGTACTCAACTGATAAATGATTACCAGTGCCCATTTCCCCGTTAAAACCCTCTGCGTTGTCGCAAATGGACAAATACCATACTCACTCACTTTATTTGTCATAAAATATCCTCTTTCTATTTTTTAAAAAAATTTATCTTTTAATATCAATAAAAGTACTACTTTTGATACCAGGTATCGAAAAAGTCTCTACTTGTTTTTTTGTTTGTAACTGTTACAATTATATCATAAAAAAGAAATGGAGAATAGATATGTCAACAAACTTAGAAATTTTCAACGCTTATAACCAAGCTTTAATTGCTGGTGACTTTCCTGGTGTCTTTGAAACGATGGCAGACGATATTGTCTGGCATCAACCTGGTAATCATAGTATATCTGGTACAGTTGTTGGTAAGGACAAGCTAGGAGCTCACCTGGCTACATTTGCTGAGAAAACTAATGGAACCTTTAAGGTGGTAACAAATTGGGTTTCTGACAATAAGGATTTAATCGCAGCCAATGTTACTTTTCTTGGAACACGGGCTGATGGTACTGAACTCAATATGAACGGGATTGACCTCTTCCGTATTGAAGACGGAAAAATCAAAGAAGTTTGGCTCTTCTCTTCAGATCAAGCAGAAGAAGATAGCTTTTGGGGATAATTTAAGAGGCCAGGACAAAAAATTTTGATTTTAGGAATTCTTTATTATAAATTTTTAAAATCGATAGATTAGAAAAAAGCGAACAAGACAGAATTCTGAGTGTCAGATAACTCGTTTTGTTCGCTTTTTATATTTAAGGTTAAACTTTTGTCCCAGACTCTTTTAATTTACTCTCCCAACTGGGCACTGTAAGCGATAATCTGGTCAACTGTGTCAGACAAGAATTGGATGGTATCACGGAGTGGTTTATCTGTAGAGATATCTGCTCCGATAATCATAGCTGACTCAAGCGGTGTCTTGCTACCACCTGATTTGAGGAGATTGAGCCAGTCTTCAGCTCCATTCTCAGAGTTTTTAAGATGGAGGTAACCAGCTGTCGAGATGACTAGTCCTGCTGAGTAAGTGTAACTATACAAGCCCATGTAGTAGTGAGCTTGGCGCATCCAAGTCAAAGCTGCATCATCATCAATCTCAATAGCATCTCCCCAGAAATCCGTCAAGACTTCCTTCATAATACTGTTGAGTTTGCTTGCTCCAAAGGTCTCCCCTTCTTCAATCAGTGTATAAACCTTGCGCTGGAAGGCTGCTTCCAAGAGGTGGGTAATAAAGTTATGGAAGTAGGTGTCTGTCAAGCGATGGGCAAGAGCGAAACGTTTTTGACGTGGGTCGTCAGATTGGTGCTCCAAGTAGTCACTGAGAAGCAATTCATTGAAGGTTGACGGTGCTTCAACATAGTAGGTCGACATGTGGGCGTTGAAGTAACTTTGGTGGTTGTCAGAAAAGATGAATTGACCAGAATGCCCGATTTCATGAATCAAGGTATAGACATCGCTCAAACGACCTGTCCAGCTCATGAGGACATAAGGGTGCACGCGATATGGATCCGCCGCATAACCTCCGGAATCCTTGCCACTATTAGCAGCAAAGTCCACCCAGCGCTCTTCTTGATAGCGAGCAACTTCCTGACAATATTCTTGTCCCAAAGGTTCTACCGACTTCATGACCAAATCATAGGCGTCGTCAATAGTCACTTCAGGATTAAGGGCGCTGTCCAAGTCCAATTTCCAGTCTGCAAAGGTCATCTTTTCAAGACCATTCACCTTGGCAACGTGTTTGAGATATCTCTGAGCAACGGGTGCAAAATCCTTCATGATGAGGTCAATCTGGCGGTCAAACATGGCGCGGTCTACTTCCTGTTCAGCTAGAAGATAGTCAAAAACAGAGACGTAACCCCTCATATCTGCTAGTAGTTTTTCAGACTTGACTTGGGCTAGATAGGCTGCTGCAGCCGTATTTTGGTGCTTACGAAGACCTTCTGAGAAGGAACGGAAGGATTTCTCACGAACCTCAGCATCCTCATGGTTTTGGTAGAAATTTTCATAGGTAACAAAGCTGTTTTTGTAGGTCTTACCATGAGCTTCAAAGTCAGCCATTTCGAAATCCCCAGCTCGCATCTTAGTGTAAATATCCTGTGGACTGTAGAAAACTTCACCAAGATTGGTCAAGGCTTTTTCCACATCAGCCCCTAGATAGTGGGCTTTTTTGATTTTTGCCTGACGAATGGCTGCCGTCAAGTGAGGCAATTTACCCAAACGGTCCAAGACTTCCTCATCAGCTTCCACCAAAGCATCGTCAAAGAAGGTCAAGGCTACACTGGCATCTGTTTCAAATTCCATCCCAGCTTGAGCAATATTGGCAAATTCGTCATTGCTATAGTCTGTCGTCTGCGGCATAAAGGCATAGTTGCCAATATGGCTCATCTGAATGTAGATTTGTTCCAATTCCGCAAAGGCTTTTTCAAAATCCTCAAAAGTATGAAGATTACCCTTGTAATCACGGCTAAATTGATTGATGTCTTCGCGAGCCTTCTCGATTGCACGCAAGAAATCTTCACGATCTTGGTATAGGGCGGTTAAATCCCAAAGTTCCTTCTCTGGAAATTCTGAACGGTGTATTTGTTCCATTTTCTTCCTCTTATTTCTCTAATTCTAATAAAACACTAAGGGCTGATAAAGCGTAAAGTGGTGCTGTTTCTGCTCGTAAAATACGAGGACCAAGTCCTGCTAAGACTGCTCCCTTAGCTTCGAAACTCTCAATTTCTGCAGGTGACAGACCACCTTCTGGACCAAAGATAAAGAGCAGTTTGGCTCCTTTTTCAAGACCAGCGACTGCTTGTAAAAGCGCAGCGGCTTCTCCTTCTTTGGCCGACTCTTCATAAGCCACTACGACGCGGTCAAACTGGTCAAGTTGAGCTAGAAAGTCTGCTTTTTTCTCAAAAAGCTGGATACTGGGAACAACATTACGCTTACTTTGCTCTGCTGCTCCAAGGGCAATTTTTTCTAGTTTTTCGACCTTTTTACCCAATTTCTTGCCATCCCACTTGGCGACCGACCAGTCGGCAGGAAAGGCCCAAATCTGGCTGGCACCTAGTTCCGTCACTTTTTGAGCGATAAACTCCAGCTTGTCCCCCTTAGGAAATCCAGATGCAATGGTCACTTGAACGGGCAGTTCCACATTGTCAGCTAGTTCTTCTACCAATTCAAACTGACGAGCTTCCACATCCAGCACACGCGCCAAATGCTTGATACCATCATCAAAGACTAAGGTCACCTCATCATCTTCTTTCAAGCGCATAACCTGAAACATATGCTTGCTGGTTTCCTTGTCCTCGATGGTGACAGGAGAGATAGCACTGCCTTTGACAAAATACTGTTGCATGCTAGCCTCCAATCACACCGGAAATATCCTTGGTTTTCTTAAAGACACAGGCATTCCATTCCCCTTGAACCATGTGGGTTTCAAGGAAAAATCCAGCTGACTCAGCCGACTGGCGTACCATGTCCCACTTATCCTTAATAATTCCACTCATGATGAGGTAGCCCTCATCCTTGACCAAGCGATAAGCATCATCCGTCAGATGAACGAGGATATCCGCCAAGATATTAGCTACAATCACATCTGCCTCAATCTCAACTCCCTTAAGCAAATCACCTGCTGCTACATGGATGTTTTCCATACCAGGGTTTAGCTCAATATTTTCCTGAGCAACTCTAACTGCTACATCATCCAGGTCGTAGGCAAAGATTTTCTTGGCACCAAGCAGCGAGCTAGCAATGGAGAGGACGCCTGATCCAGTCCCCACATCCAGCACCATTTCGCCACCACGAAGAACCTGTTCCAAGGCAAAAAGGCTCATCTTGGTAGTTGGGTGGGTTCCTGTTCCAAAGGCCATACCAGGATCTAGCTTGATAATCTTTTCCCCAGCAGTCGGCTCATAGTCTGTCCAAGAGGGAACGATAGTCAAATCATGAGTGATACGAGCTGGCTCATAGTATTTCTTCCAGTTGTCTGCCCAGTCTTCCTCAGCCAAGGCAGTCGTCCCCATTTTGACCTCTCCCAAATCCATAAAATCAGTTAGTTCCGCGAGACGAGCCTGCAAATCTGACTCAACCGTTGCTACATCAACCGTATCAGGGTAGTAGGCTGTCACTACGATTTCTTCTTGCTGCTCGACCTCTGGGAAAATCTCGCCGAAGCGGTCAACATTTCCCACATAGTCCATGCTGTCTTCAATCGCAACGCCTTGCGCTCCCAGCTCAATCAAGAGATTAGAAACTAACTCCTCTCCCTCACGCTTGACTGTAACTTTTAACTCTTGCCATGTTTCCATCATTAAGATACCAAGCCCGTAAAACACAAAGCCAAAATAGGAACTTCTCTGAAGACGCTTGTGTCTACGTGAAGTTTATCTTTTTGACACAATGTTTAGGGCGGGTTCAGTTTAGAAATGTAACTGAACCATCCTTTCTAATCACTTACTTTTAAATAATCCCTCAATCTGTCCTGCAACTGAGGGACAACTTGACTGGAACTAAGAAATTCCTCGACATTCATCAACTGATAGCCCTGTCCTTCATCTCCAAATACAATCTTGTCAAACTGGGCCTGTGTCAACTGACCGACTAGAAATACAGATTGTTTATCCGCAAAAAGCATACTTGGATAAACCTTACTCCAAAGCAGACAATCCTCAGTCAAATGAATTCCCAGTTCCTCAAAAACTTCACGCTCCACGCACTCAAAAGGACTTTCATCGCCCTCTCGTCCACCGCCTGGAAGTTCCCACATATTGGGCCAGGGAATGCTTGCCTTATCATCGCGTAAGATAGTCAGAAGCTTATCCCCACAAAACAAAGCAATCTTACAGCCTGTGAAATCAGAAATCTCTATTTCCATATTAGACTCCTTCAGTTAATTCCTTTTCCAGTTCGGCTAACCAGTTTTGATAATAGCTTTTCTCATCCCGTAACATCCGGCTGCTATTCATTTTCTGTCTAGCAATCTTCATAGCCTTGTGAGTTTGAACTACATCTTTCTTTACCTTAAATTGATACCAAGCTTGAATGACCTGCATATCTGCTGTTTTTAGAGATAAAAAGGATTTGACCCCTCGAATACTTGCATATTCTTCCGCTTTCTTATTATCTCCTTCCATCAGAGCAATTTGAAGAAGGTATAATTGAGAACTAGTTTTAGACATTGGATTATCTGTTTTCTCTAACACAGACTGAAACTGTTGCTTTGCAAGTTTTATATTATCATCCAATATGAATACCAACCCCTGAAGAGTCTGAACACTTTCTGCAAAACTCCCTCTCACATCTTCATCAACAGACATGACAAAGTCTTTTAAATCATATTCTTGAGGAGCTAGCAATGTCTGGGCAGAATGCCTCAACATCAGGTAGGCGTATTTCGTATTTTCAGGGTGTTGTAGCAATTCCCAAATTTTTGCGCCATCGGTGATGCCGACTGGCAAAATGTTATTTAGGAAGAAAGATAAATTAAGAAAAATCCAAGTCCCTGCAAAATACCAGCTTCTTGTCAAAATTCCAAATACTATCGCCAATAATATCAAGCTGAGATGAACCATCAAGCCTCCTGAAAGCATCAGGATGATTCTTTGATCGCTTTCATCCTCTTTTAAACCAATATACTGAGCACCAACATTTTTCAGAATGGCTGTTCTACTAAGATGAAACCTTCCTGACTTTTTGGTCAAAATAAAATGTCCTAATCCAAAAGCCACCAGCCGATAGCCTGTCAAGTAGCCACAAAAAGCATGTCCCAGCTCATGAAGAATAAAGATTAAATATATACTTAGAAGAGCGAAGGCATAACCAAAAGTAAAGACTAAAACTGCGGAATATCCCAACTCTGCAAATGCGATTGTTCCACAAGCACAAGCCAGCATAATAAAGACAACAGCTAGCACATAAACCAAATAAATCCCAATTTTCTTCATAAAATCTCCATCCAACTCCTAGTATCTCGGATAAGGATAAAACTCTCCCTCTTCCAAGCCTACTTTTCCTTCTTCAAAGACTTCTTGGTTCCATTCCATGACGAATTCTTCTGCTTCTGGGTCTTCCAAAAAGTCCATAAGGGCATCTAGTCCAACCTCGGCAGTATCTTTAAGGAAAAGAGCAAAATATGCTAAAAATTCACGAGAAAATCCTTTTTTAGGCAGGTAAGGAATAACGGTCAAATAGTCTTCTGCATTGACGATTGACTTAGCAGGATTGTAAAAAAGCACTGCTTCTTCAAAGAGGATATCGTCTGATGAAACCTCTCCTTCCTCGTCCACCATCTCCACACCTGCAGCATTTTGTGCTTCCAATAGAAAACTCACTTCTACCGCATGGTTGCGCTTGTCCCAACTAATCTCAAAGTCGAAGGGAAAGTTCTTCTCCAACTCTTCCTCTAAAACATCTAAAAATCCATATGTTGCCATTTTGTCCTCTTTCTATGCGACTCTTTAATCGCCCCGATTGCTCGGAAATATGCTAAAATAGATACTACCATCTTACCACAGAATTATTTCATGTCCTATTATACCATATTACCTCATTTAAACCCTTGGTATTAGTGATTTTCTTAAAAGTCTGATTTCTTTATTTTTCCTGAAAAATTCACATAAAAAGCCCTCGAAAGGGCTAGGTAAACTATGTAATCAATAGACAAGTAACTAACACAATTAGACGTGCTTTTTTATTGACTATTCCCACGATGCCATACTTAATCTTAGACTTGAATCTTCTTATCTGCAATAGCTTCTGTCAAAGTCTGAGAAAAGTTAAGTCCCATTTCTCGTCCCAACTTATCTGCCCACCTTGGTATGGTCAAGGTCTTTTTAATTGGTTCCTGACTTCCTAGATATTCTGATACATCAACAGACACCATAGAAATAAAAGATTTATCAAGATCATAGGTTGACACAAAATCTTCATCATCTTTAAAAGGATCATTTTCAATTAAAGACAATCTATTGATATCTGATGGCTGAGGTAAGTCTCCATCACTCTCTATCAAATCTGCAACAGTTAACCCTAGCCACTCCGACCCCATAGCCAAAGCCTCAGAAATTCCCTCGCCTTGTGTTGCTGAAAATTCAAAATCTGGAAAATGGACAAAATAAGTCGCTTTTACCTCATCTGTATCATCATAATAAAATAAAGCTGGATATGTCACTAACATTTCACTACCTCCATATCAAAAAGCAGGGGCTGAATTTTACAACCCAGCTTGCTTTCTTATCCCTCTTTCAGTGTACTTATTTAGCTCACCATGAGGAATTGTGATAGGTCTTTCCCCTTGCTTCTCCATTTTAATATGGGAGCCTTTACCACCTTTGGTTTTTATCCAACCATGAGCCGTAAGGAGTTTGACCATCTCTTTTTGTGTCATAGGCATAGCGCTTTTACCTCCTGACAACACCATTATAACACGTGCTATACGTATTGTAAAGGAGTGATACTTATTATTCTCTTATATCATAAAAACCCCTAGATGTGGTTAAAAGAGCTTCTAGTTTATTCACACCTATTTTTCTAATGAGTAGTGAATACTGCTTCTTTATCTAGTAATTCATCATCTGTATAGTCAATTGTAAAAGTATCTCGATTTAAGACAAACTGAGGCGGAGTTGAATGAATCATAGGAACACTGCGTACCCTATATTTTTTATCTCCAATTTTTACAAATTGATTAACTCTCAAGTCTTTGAAATCAGGATTTTCAACAGTTATTACAAGGAGACGATTTACTACTTTAAAAACATCAATTATTCTATTTTTCATATTTTTCTAATTCATAATTATTAGAATGAACCTCTCGGTAAGCAAAATCAAGTTTAGGTTTAATGTTTTCGTACAAATCCAAAATCTCTTTTGGAGTATCTTCCCTGAAGAGAAATTTTCTTTTTCCTGAAATAACTTGATCACTAAGAATCCAATGACGAATTTGCTTTGTAAAAATCAAAACTTCCTGACTTGGTAATTCCATCATTTCCATTCCTTATCACCTCTCTTTTCATTATAGTTCATGCAATAACATTTAGCAATATTATTTCTCAAGTCAGCAATTCCACTTCTTTAGACTCAACTATCATATTTTAAGCTTTAAGGGAAATCCATTCTCTCATGCTGATACCTCTCCTCATCAAATTAAATAGTCAAAAAGCTTCTATCTCGCTCCCGGAATGTTACAAAACCATTGAAATATCACAACTAATAGGCTAGAATGGACATAGTAAGATACATTTGGTGAGTTATACTGCTCAAAAAATATGAAACTAAAATCCACGTTAGAAAGGACTGCTATGCCAGACAATCTCGCGCTTCGCATGCGCCCTAAAACCATCGACCAGGTCATCGGTCAGGAGCATCTGGTCGGACAAGGAAAAATCATCCGCCGCATGGTGGAAGCCAACCGCCTGTCCTCCATGATTCTCTATGGACCTCCGGGAATCGGCAAGACCAGTATTGCCTCTGCCATCGCAGGGACGACCAAGTATGCCTTTCGAACTTTCAATGCGACAGTAGATAGTAAAAAAAGACTCCAAGAAATTGCGGAAGAGGCTAAATTTTCAGGTGGCCTCGTCCTATTACTAGACGAGATTCATAGACTAGATAAAACCAAGCAAGACTTCCTCTTGCCTCTCTTGGAAAGTGGACTGGTCATCATGATTGGCGCTACAACTGAAAATCCTTTCTTCTCTGTCACTCCTGCCATTCGCAGTCGCGTTCAAATTTTTGAGTTGGAACCTCTGTCTAACCAAGAAGTCAAAGAGGCTCTACAGATAGCTCTAAGTAACCCTGAGCGTGGTTTTGATTTTCCAGTAGAACTAGATGAGGATGCGCTGGACTTCATCGCAACCTCTACAAACGGAGACCTGCGCTCTGCCTTTAACTCACTGGATTTGGCTGTTCTTTCTACCCCTGAGAATGATAAGGGCATTCGCCATATCACTCTAGACATCATGGAAAATAGTCTTCAGAGAAGCTACATCACTATGGACAAGGATGGAGACGGTCACTATGATGTTCTATCTGCCCTGCAAAAGTCTATCCGTGGCTCAGATGTTGATGCCAGTCTTCACTATGCTGCCCGCTTGATTGAGGCTGGGGATCTGCCAAGTCTCGCTCGTCGCTTGACCGTTATCGCCTATGAAGATATCGGTTTGGCCAACCCTGAAGCCCAGATTCATACCGTGACTGCTCTGGATGCTGCCCAGAAGATTGGGTTCCCAGAAGCCCGCATTCTCATTGCCAATGTCGTGATTGATTTGGCCCTTTCTCCAAAATCCAACTCTGCCTATGTAGCTATGGACAAGGCGCTTGCAGATCTCAAAACATCAGGGCACTTGCCTATTCCACGACACCTGCGTGATGGGCACTACAGTGGAAGCAAGGAACTGGGGAATGCCCAAGACTATCTCTATCCACACAACTATCCTGGAAATTGGATTAAACAAGACTATCTGCCAGAAAAAATCCGTAATCATCACTATTTCCAAGCAGAAGATACTGGTAAATATGAACGGGCTTTGGCTCAAAGAAAGGAAGCTATCGACCGTTTACGAAAAATCTGAAATCCTTTTCAAAAAATTGCACTTTCCTCTTGATTTTTTTTGAAAAAGTGGTATCATATAAACATAGAAACGCTGTGGTGTACGACTTCACACTTAAGTGTTGACCGACTATTTTTTGTATTATTAGGGAAACAAAAGTCTTCTAACAGCATGTAGGCCGTCTCACACGGAAACAGCTTCAGTTAGAGCGAGTTGCCCACCTGCTTAATTGCGCGGGTTCAATACAAACCGTGAAGTTTCGGCACCAATACAGCTTTTTCTTTGCCTCCTTAGCTCAGCTGGCAGAGCAGCGGACTCTTAATCCGTGGGTCACAGGTTCGATCCCTGTAGGGGGCATCTAAATCAACAGGAAAAAGCCTTAATTTCAAGGCTTTTTTTGCTTGTCTATAACTGATTTGCTCCATCATTTGCCCCACTTTTAAATCTATCTTTTCTTTTTGAACCAAATTACATCTTAACAAATAGTGTAAAGCCAGTTACTTTTGCTTTGATGCCATACAATATTTTCATGTAGAGAAGACAAATTTTATCTTCTCTTTTTATTTTCAAAATGATAAAAACTGAAACTTCCAAATTGTTTATTTATTTTATTGATATTTTCTATAAAAAGGTGTATAATATTTTTATTATCAAACTATACTATACTATATAGGGGGTATTGAAATGAAATTTTCTAATCGTTTACTGCTATTCCTTGCAGGAGTTGTTTTTGTCCTTTTAGGACTTTTCCTATTTACACACCCAGTAGCTAATCTTGTTGCTTACAGCTGGTGGATTGCATTTGATTTACTGGTTTCTTCTATAGCAGCTCTTTTAGGCTATTTCTCTGCACCAAAAGAGCTTCGCTCACCTGTTTATCTTTTCCAAGGGTTTGTTAGTCTTCTCTTAGCTCTTTACCTCGTTGCTTATGGCTTTGTGACCCTGCCGGTCGTCATTCCAACTATTTTAGGAATTTGGTTAATTGTAGAAGCCATTATAGTTTTCTTTAAAGGCAATCGTCTGGGATTGATTTTCCCTATTATTGGCAACCATATCATGTGGGTAGCCTTGCTTGTATTTTTACTAGGTCTAGTGATTTTGTTCAATCCAGTGGCTACAGGTGTCTTTGTCGTTTATGTCATTGCCTTTTCATTTTTAGTTACTGGCTTCACCTACATTATTGAGGCCTTTCGTAAATAATCTAGTTGCCATTTTGGGCATATTAAAATAGCTGGGAAGTTACATTCTCAGCTTTTTCTGTTGCCTCCTTAGCTCAGTTGGTAGAGCAGTAGACTCTTAATCTATGGGGCGCAGGTTCGAGCCCTGCAGGGGGCATCTAAATCAACAGGAATAAGCCTTGAAACCAAGACTTTTTTGACGTCCAATAGCTTTTTGTAGAAAAGTATTTAAAAATAAAAGAGAAGAGAATCTCTCACTCTCTTCTCAGTATATCTTATTAAATTTAGTTTTTCTTAATCTAGCTGATTTTCCTTTGCAACGACAAATTCCTTAACCAATCGATAGATAACAGCAAATATCGGTGTAAAGAATATCATCCCAAGTAAGCCAAAGAGATTGCCTCCAATACTAGCAGCCGCAAGCGTGAAAATAGCTGGCAAACCAATAGACTGACCTACAACTCTAGGATAAATAAGGTTTCCTTCAATCAGCTGTATAACTTGATATAGAAGAAGAGAAAGTAAGGCTTGAGTAGGACTCACTGTGAAGATAAAAATCGCTCCCACAACACAAGCAATCATAGGCCCTACATAAGGAATGAACGATAGCACTCCTGCAAAGATACCTGTCATTACTCCATAGGGTATCCCAAACACGCTGTAACCAACCGCTATCATAACTCCTATGATAACTGCTTCAATCAGCTGACTCATCAAAAATTGGTCATAAGTCTCTAGTGCTACTTGTCCAATGTAAGTCAACTTTATCACCACCTTCTCTGGAAGAAAAACTTTTAGAAGTCGACTCGTCATCGCTGCCAAATGTTCCTTACTGGATAAAAATAAAAAGGTGAAGACTATAATCAAAAAGGCATTCATCAAACTTGAAAAAATATTGCCGATATTACTAGTCAGACCTGATAAAAAACCTATCAAAGCTTGGCTAATAGAACTAGATTGTCCCTGTATGCCTGATACGATAGTTGACAACATGTCTTTGGTTACAAATTCCGAGCTGCCTAGCAATTTCCCAAGTTGAGTAAGGACTGTTGAAAGGACTGTTCCCAGCTGACTAATAGTCTGGGCTAGGGTTGGCAGCACCAAAACCAAAAGAGCAATCACGATTAAGATAAGAGCTAGGAAAACAAGTACCATGGCAATCGGACGACGCAACTCTGCCTTTACCTTCAATTTAACTAAGTACTGTTCAATTTTTTTCATAGGAACATTAAGCACAAAAGCAATAACAGCACCATAAATCAAGGTTGATATTACATCAAAGAGAGAGATTGCTCCTGATATAAAGCTCGATGCATTCAGAATTACAAGAGCAACCAGCCCTATAAAAAGTATTAACGGGGTGTATTTTTTTACTAAGTTCATAAATTCTCCTTAATAAACATGTTTAGATACGACTATACTATTTGGTTTTTCAAACTCTCGATTAAGGTAGGCTTGGTAAGTTCCTGGAGCGATAAATCCTTTGGGTGAGAGGATATCGGTGCCAGCCTGACCGACTATGGTATCAGCCAAGAGCACACAGTTTGTAGATAAGACAAAGTAGGATTTAAACTTAGATTTGATAAATTTATAAAGTTCCCCATCTGTCTCATGTCTGATTTTATAAGCGTAGGTGTAGTCTTCCTTACCATCACCTGTCATGATTTTATCTGCACTTGGCTCCCATGGAATCGTCAGTTGTTTCAATTCAGCCAACTTTTTCTGAACTGCTTTTTCCATTTCAGGCGTCAAATCTATCCCATAACCAAAAAGCGTTTTTTGACTCTCACGTTTACATAGGTCAATGTACTTGTCACGATCACAGAAATATAAGACACCATCTCCTACCATGCCAAATAAGGTCTCAGAAGACGGATCATAGTTGCCATAAGAAATAACACGGCCTTGATAGCAGATATCCACATGACCAATTGCCGAAAACAGAGAGGTCTCAGCTGTATGAACAAAAATTTCAAGCTCCGCTGTCTTACCAGACTTCACCATTCCAAGATGGATATCCTCTCTCTCATCAGCATTTTCCTGCATGAATTTGTTGATTTTTGCTAAAGTTCTTGCAGGGATGAGAGCGGCTAGGACAATAGGTAAGCTAATTCTAATGCGACGTTTGAGATGGTTTTTCCCAATTTCCTCCTCAAACAAGAAACCATCACGGATATTGGACACACCATAAAGGAAAAAATAAGCCCCTAATACAAAGAGTTGAAAGACAGAATTTCCTGTAGAGGACAAAAGACTAGTCCCACCAAGAAAAACTAGTACGAGTCCATCTAGTAAGAGACGAAAACGAGGTCGAATTTTGTTTTTGCGGTAGAGAACATAGGTGACAAGGTTAATACTAGCATGAAAAATCTGATAAACTCCAATCACAAGAGCCAAAATATAAATCGGCACATCCGTCGCAAGATTGGAGCCAAGCAAATATCCCAGCACTAACAATTTAACCAGTGCAACTCCCAAGGTGTCCGTTGACTGACTTTTTTTGAAAATACGTAATACTAAATCTAAGACCGTTGCTATCCAAGCTAAAAACAGAACCAGGCGAATAACTGTTACTGGCAACCAAGTCCCCGTGACCATCAAGATGAGACCTAGCAGAACAAACAAGAACCCCTGAGCAAGTAATTTCTTACCTGTCAGACCTAAAGATAGAATTTTCGCCATATAAAAACCTTTCAACAATAAAAATTAAACACTCCGATTAAACTGACTAGTAAATAGCCAACACTACAAACAGCCTGTGCCAGCAACATATGGTGACTAGAAATGACTGTAGTAATGTCACCATCTTGTCTTATGCACTTCTAAAATTTGTTATATTGATTAGAAACCAGAGCTTATAAAAACTAGCTAAACTCGAGAGATAGACACAATTGCGACGAAAAAATGTATAACCAATTCAACTTGTTAAGGTAAGAAAGCATTATTTCCAATCTATTAATTATTCATCTATTACCTATTATGACACAATATTCCCTATAGTTCAACTTTTTACTTGTTTTTATATTACACGGACTAAAAAGTTTTCAACAGTTGATTGCATTTGTTTTAATAAGTTTTAACCTTTCTTGGTTAGATAAAAAAAGAACCATACAGTTTAGAATCTGTATGGTTTTTGCCCCACTTTTGTCCCATTTTTAAATCATGACATTGAAAATACCTAAAATCACTTATATTTCAATATTTTTAATTGCTCTCAATATGAAAGTCCTTTCCAAATCCCTGTAGGGGGCATCTAAATCAACAGGAAAAAGCCTTGATTTACAAGGCTTTTTTGTGTATCTGTTCTACTTTTGGTCAACTAATGGATATCAACGGTATAATTTTATGAACACCCTTCCCAGACAGCTCTAATCTGATTGCACTCAAAATTTTTTAAAATTTAAAACAAAAGACTTGCTTTTCTTTTAATTTATGTTATACTTGTTCTTGTATCTGATACAAGTTTATTAAGAGAGGGATTCATATGGATACAAAATTCTCAGTTGCTTTGCATATCTTAACAATGATTAGTGAAAGCAAGGAAACCTTAAGTTCTCAAGCACTAGCTATTAGTGTTGGGACTAACGCTAGTTACATTCGAAAAGTGATTGCCTTATTGAAAAATGCAGATTTGATTCATTCCCAGCAAGGAAAAACAGGTTATCAACTCAGTAAGTCTCCAAAGAAAATGACTTTACTAGAGATCTACTATGCTACTCAAGAAATCAATCACATTAGTTTATTCCCTGTTCATCAAAATAGCAATCCTGATTGCCCTGTTGGAAAACATATCCAAGGAGCAGTTTCACCGCTTTTCGCTAGTGCCGAATCTCAATTAGAGAAGGAATTAGCAAATCAAACTTTAGAAGATGTCATTGACAATCTATATAAACAAGCTAAACAAGTCCGAAACTGATTTGATAACAAGTCAGTTTTTACTGGAAACAACATATACTTGTATTAGATACAAGTATATAGTTATATAAAAAAAGAAAAGAGAAAATACATGAAAGTCGCACAACACACTACTTATAACAAAAACAATATCACACTGAACATCACAGAAATCGCTAAACCAAGTATTACAGACAAACAAGTCTTGGTGAAAGTCACCGCAGCCGGGGTTAATCCTCTCGATAACATGATCTCTCGTGGTGAAGTCAAGATGATTGTTCCTTACAAACTTCCTCAAACTGCAGGTAACGAAGTGGTTGGAATCGTTGAAAGCATTGGCAAGAAAGTTAACAACTTTCAGATAGGAGACCGTGTCTTTGGCCGTCTGCCACTTGATCATATCGGCGCCTTTGCAGAATACGTAGCTGTCGATAGCCAAGCCTTAGCCAAGATTCCAGACTATCTATCAGATGAGGAAGCTGCTGCTGTACCGCTTACTGCCTTGACTATCATGCAGGCTCTTGACCTCATGGGCGCTCAAGCTGGAAAAACGATCTTTATTTCTGGTGGTACTGGAGGAGTTGGTGGAATGGCCATTCCAATTGCCAAGGCCAAAGGTTTGAAGGTCATTACTAATGGAGCTGGAGATAGTGCTGAGCGTGTGTTGAAACTAGGAGCAGATAGATTTATCGATTACAAAACAGAAGATTATACAAAGACTGTTAGCCAGGTTGATTATGTCCTCGATACTCTCGGTGGAGCTGAAACTGAAAAACAAATGTCTATCATGAAAAAAGGTGGTCATCTTGTTTCACTTCGTGCCATGCCAAACGGTGCCTTTGCCAAACAGATGAATCTACCAAAATGGAAACAGATTATTCTTGGCTTAGCAGGTCGCAAATTTGATAAAATGGCGGAAAAATATGGCATCCACTACCATTTTATCTTTGTAGAAAGCAATGGTGCTCAATTACAAGAGGTAGCTGACCTCTTTAGTAAATTAGAAATCAAACCCTCTATCGATACAGTTTACCCATTTGAAGAGGTAAATAGCGCATTAGACAAAGTCGCTAATGGTCGCTCTCGTGGAAAAACAGTTCTCAGCTTTAAGAAATAAAAAGGAAAAAATCATGTCATATATTACAACTAAAAATCAATACATCACTTGGCAATGGATGAGTGGTTAGGAAAAGGTCTAACCAAACGTCAGCAAAGCTTGTCAGGCCTAGCCTACTATCTCATTGAGGTTACAAGTAAAGAGGAACTCCTCATCATTGACCATAGTACACCTGAAGTTGAGGCACCAATCACATGGCTAAACTCAAGAGAGTTAGAATTTAGTGATCCATATGGTATTGTAACCCGTGTTCGAATAGCTAACAAATCATAGGATAGGGTTTCGATTCAATCTGTGACACATCCCGTTTCAAATTTTTTGATACAGGATTAAAAGGTCTTTCTTTTTCTACTTCAGATACTTGGTTCTGTGTATATACTATTTAAAACAGGTCCCAAAATGAATGTAACTAGGATCTCTGCTAATGATAGATATGAAATTTTTTAATATTCAAAAAGACTCCACCTATCTAAAGGAAATCTACCCTAGAGATGGACGGAGTCTTCTTTCACTCACTAATCTAGTCGAATAAACATCATGGCATTTAACAAAGATATGAGTGAGACCGTGTTTATATTATTTGAATAGATCAGTCTCTTATTCTCAATCGGAGGAATAATAAAATTAGAAATGATGATATCATAAGGCGATTCTTCTAAAGATTCCTTTGATAATTCTAATTCAGTCCAAACTTCAAGTTCAAAATTGTTGCTGCAATAATAAGAAAGTGTCTCTGCAACGGATTTTGCATGATACTGATCAAAATTACTCATAACCAGAACCTTCAGCTTTGGCTGATTTTGTAGTAGATTAAGCACCAAATGTTTGGTATGAGTGATGAAGGTATAAGATAGATGATTTACCATCATTAAACTAGAACAAACCTCAAGAGTCTCTAAATAATGAGAAAGCTCTTTTTTTACATCTGAAACAAATTTAGGAAAAATATTTTGAAAATTCCTGATTGTATTCCCTTTTTGATCAAATAAAATAAACTCAGTAGACAACTCTTGACGATACAGATGTGCGGTATTATGCAGATGCCAAATCAGATTATCCTTATTCTCAATCTCAATCTGATACTTGACTGAAATCTGATCAATAAAATCACTCAATAAATGGTAAGATTTTTCAACATAGCTATCCTTTTTTACGCATTTCAAAAAGAGACTTTCATCTATGAAAAACATTTTTTGAAAGTAAGACACAAATAATTGGCAAACAACTTCTTCATCTAAAGAGATATTGTATTCTGATTCAAAACTTTGAGCAACACCTTCTATTCCTTCTGCCTGCATCAAAGCATCCAAACTTTGGTAGTTAAAAGAATCTTTCTCTATTTCCATAAAATGACCAAACTTTATTCGATATAGATTAGTAACCAGGAACAACTTTAGCATTCTATGCGTTGATAAATTCATTGGAAAGCTTGTTTCCTTATAAACCAATTCTAACAATTGAGATAGGGGCTCTGATGAAAAATTTTCAAATGGCCATTCTAGGAAATAATATTTTTCTGAAAAATATTGTGCAAAAAAGTAACGAATGTCTCTCTCATTTCCAATGATTTGAACAGGAGTCAGACTGATTTCAAATTGAAATTGCCTTTTAATCACTTTATTGATTTGGCTAATAATACGATAGAGCGAAGATGAACTGATATAAAATTCTTTACAAATACTCTCAGCTTGACAACCTTCATTAAAGAAGATAAATTCTAAAATCGAAAAATGAGTTGAATGCTTAAAGAAATGATGGTAAACCATTTCAATATCACTATCATCGGTATTAATAATGCGTATACCATTAGTAGAAGAATGAAAAATCAAGTCAGGAAAAGCATATTTAACATGGGATAGATCATCTTTAACTGCACGTTCTGTACAATTTAGTAACTCTGCTAGTTCAGAACGATGAAACCATCGTTTATGTTCAAATAATAATTCTAATAATTCTAATTGCCTATGACTTTTTTTAGATAATAAATCTCTCATGAATGTCTTTCTCTCTTTATAAATTATCGGATTTCACCTCTTGCAATTATACCACAAAGAATAGGTATAGCATGATATAACGACTTTCCCTAAAATCTTTTATTTCGTATAATAACACTACAGAGACAATATATAAACAATTTTCTTATTTTACCGTCTATTGAGGGCGTGAATACAGAATCAAATTCAAGTCGAAAGATTATATTTTTAATTTTAAAAATTATATAATAGCAACAATCAAAGAATTTGATTTTTTATATTAAAATTACATAATAATCAAAATAATTGATTATTTTATATCAAAATTATATAATAGTAATAATCAAAGGAATTGATTTATTTTTTGATATTAAAATAAAAAAGGAGGGTAAGCAATATTGTGGTCAATCATTGCTGGATGTCTTATTGGACTTGTAGCAGGTAGAATCACTAAAAAAGGTAGTTCTATGGGAATCGTCGCAAATGTATTCGCTGGTTTAGTCGGGGCATCTGTAGGACAATCCCTTTTAGGTAGTTGGGGCCCATCCATCGCTGGAATGGCTTTAATCCCATCTATTGCAGGAGCAGCAATTGTTGTTACTGTAGTATCATTCTTTACAGGTAAAAAATAATTACTTGTAGAATAAACTATTTTTAAATAGATTATACGGGTAAAAATAGTTTAATGTTAAATCGAAAGGATTGTATATGTCAAAAACAAAGAAAATACTTTTAATTATTTTCTGTATTTTAATCTTGACAATTTTCCTTCCTGTTTTGATAGATTATCATCAAGTTAGTGATCTAGGCATTCAGCTATTTAGCTGGAGACAGAATCATTTCGTTGAATTTTATCTCTCTAGATATATATTCTGGGGGATAGTGGCTCTATCAACTTTAGTTTTGTTATCGATGTTAGTTGTGTTGTTTTATCCTAAACGTTATTTGGAAATTCAACTTGAAACTAAAAACGATACATTGAAATTAAAGAATTCAGCAATCGAAGGTTTTGTTAGAAGTTTGGTGAGTGATCATGGATTGATCGAGAACCCAACTGTTCATGTAAATTTACGAAAAAATAAATGTTTCGTTCATGTAGAAGGTAAAATTCTTCCCTCGGACAACATCGCTGACAGATGCCAACTAATTCAAAATGAAATAGCTAATGGATTAAAGCAATTCTTTGGTATTGAGCGTCAGGTGAAATTGGACGTCTTGGTAAAAGACTATCAGCCACAGCCTAAAGCTCAAAAGAAAAAAACTGCTAGTCGTGTAAAGTAAGGAAGTAAAAATGGAATGGCTTAAACAATATCGATATCCAATAATCGCAGGTCTCATAGGCGTATTTCTCGCTTGTTTGATTATCTCCTTTGGCTTCTTCAAAACAATATTTGTATTGATTTTAGGAGCACTGGGAGTTGCAGCTGGATTATATATCGAAAAAAACTATATAGATAAATAAAAATTACTAATTTAATTAAAGGAGTTTCATATGTCAAACGAAAAAAACATTAACACTAACGTAGAAAAGAAAGATGCTACTGCTGTAGCTCACGAAATCAAAGGAGAACTTACTTACGAAGATAAAGTTATCCAAAAAATCATTGGTCTGTCACTAGAAAACGTTTCAGGTCTTTTGGGAATCGACGGTGGTTTCTTCTCAAATCTTAAAGAAAAAATCGTTAACAGCGATGACGTAACAAGTGGTGTTAACGTAGAAGTTGGTAAAACACAAGTTGCAGTTGACTTAAACATTATTGCTGAGTACCAAAAAAATGTTCCAGCTTTATATTCAGAAATCAGAGAAATCGTATCTTCAGAAGTTGCTAAAATGACTGACTTGGAAGTTGTTGAAATCAACGTAAACGTTGTCGACATCAAAACTAAAGAACAACATGAAGCAGACTCAGTAAGCCTTCAAGATCGCGTATCTGACGTTGCTGAATCAACAGGAGAATTCGCTTCAGAACAATTCGAAAAAGCTAAATCTGGTCTTGGATCTGGTTTCTCAACTGTTCAAGAAAAAGTTAGCGAAGGCGTAGAAGCTGTTAAAGGTGCAGCAACTGGTGTAGTATCTCACGAAAAAACTCGTGTAAACTAAGATAAAATAAATATAACAGGAGAAATTATCATGTCAGTAGAAGAAAAATTAAATCAAGCTAAAGGTTCTATTAAAGAAGGTGTTGGGAAAGCCATCGGTGATGAAAAAATGGAAAAAGAAGGAGCAGCTGAAAAAGTTGTTTCTAAAGTAAAAGAAGTTGCTGAAGATGCCAAAGACGCTGTAGAAGGTGCTGTAGAAGGTATCAAAAACATGTTGAGTGGCGACAATAAATAAGGCTAAAAGTTACTTTATCTCTTTAGTAACATTAGTCAAAAGAGTCTGAGTCAAGATGATTCTCAGAAAACAAAAAGCTAGAGATTTCCAATTGCGGAACTGAACTGCACCCCAAAAGTTAGACAGAAAAAATCTAACTTTTGGGGTGCTTTTATTATGAAATTAACTTATGATGATAAAGTTCAGATCTATGAACTTAGAAAACAAGGATATAGCTTGGAGAAGCTTTCAAATAAATTTGGGATAAACAATTCTAATATTAGGTACATGATTAAATTGATTGATCGTTATGGAATAAAGTTCGTCAAAAAAGAAAAAAATCGTTACTATTCTCCTGAATTAAAACAAGAAATGATTGATAAAGTCCTACATGAAAACTGGTCTCAAGATAGAGTTTCTCTCGAATATGCTCTCCCAAATCGTGGTATGCTTCCAAATTGGATGGCACAATACAAGAAAAACGGGTATACTATTGTTGAGAAAACAAAAGGGAGACCATCTAAAATGGGACGTAAACCAAAGAAGAAACCCGAAGAGATGACAGAGTTAGAACGACTTCAAGCAGAAAACGAGTATCTGAGAGCGGAGAATGCTGTCCTAAAAAAGTTGAGAGAACTCCGCTTGAAGGAGGAAAAAGAGAAAGAAGAAAGACAGAAATTGTTCAAGAATTAATGACTGAGTTTTCGTTAGATATTCTTCTAAAAACCATTAAACTCGCTCGTTCGACCTACTACTATCATTTGAAACAGCTAGACAAACCAGATAAGGATCAAAAGCTTAAAGCTGAAATTCAAGCTATTTTTACCGAACAAAAAGGAAATTACGGATATCGTCGAATCCATTTAGAATTAAGAAATCGTGGTTATGTGGTCAATCATAAAAGAGTTCAACGCTTGATGAAAGTGCTCAATTTACAAGCTAGAATACGCAAGAAACGCAAGTATTCTTCTCATAAAGGAGATGTTGGCAAGAAAGCAGACAACCTTATTCAACGCCAATTTGAAGCAGCTAAACCAATGGAAAAGTGTTATACGGACGTGACAGAATTTGCCATTCCAGCAAGCGCTCAAAAGCTTTACTTATCACCAGTTTTAGATGGCTTTAATAGCGAAATTATCGCCTATAATCTTTCAACTTCACCCAACTTAGAACAAGTAAAAACAATGTTGGAACAAGCATTCACAGAGAAGCGCTACGAGAATACGATTCTCCATAGTGACCAAGGCTGGCAATATCAACACGATTCTTATCATCAGTTTCTAGAGGGTAAGGGAATTCAAGCATCCATGTCACGTAAAGGTAACAGCCCAGACAACGGTATGATGGAGTCTTTCTTTGGCATTCTGAAATCGGAGATGTTTTATGGTTATGAGAAGTCATTTGAGTCGCTCAACCAATTGGAACAAGCCATTGTAGACTATATTGATTACTACAACAATAAACGAATTAAGGTAAAACTAAAAGGACTCAGTCCTGTGCAATACAGAACTAAATCCTTCGGATAAATTAATTGTCTAACTTTTTGGGGTCAGTACAAACTCTAGCTTTTTAATTTTGCCTCTTTCTCTTATTATATTTCAGCAGGTTGTTGACCATGAGTACGAATCCCATGTCAATTCTCACTTTACGCTTATCTCTCAGATGACATCTCTTATAATTCAAACAAACCTTTATCTGCCCAAAGACAGATTTCATATCAATCTTACGTTTAGCGAAAATTTGTCTACCCTTGAAAGATAAAAGTGCCTGATATTCTTTAGTTTTTAAACACCGGTAACGTTCATTCATATACAGTCCCTTTTGAGGGGCTGATTCAGGTTCATCATCGCAGTCAAGATTGATTTCAAGGCTATTTGCTTTCTATCTACTCTTTTTCATGATGTATTTTCGTACAGGTGCTTCAACCATTTGAACGATTTCAAATCCTTCTTTTTGGTAAAGATTCTGAGCTCTTTGATTTGCCTCGAAGACATTTAGAGAGATGCTGTCTATATCTCTATTTTCAAAGACCAAACTAACAAATTTCCTTAAAGCCTGCCTACCTAAGCCTTGCCCCTGTTTCTGGGGGTTGATAAAAAATCTTCCGATATGAAGATTACTGTCTTCTTGCCTGATTTTCTGGATAACCCCCACAAACTCTTGTCCTTCAAAGATTGAAAAGATTCCTTCCAAATCTTGCAAAACTTGAATTGTCAAGGGGAAAGGAATCATTGGTCCCATCCATTGTTCTTGAAAGGATTTGCCAAGGGAGTTGGACCATTGGCATACGAGCTGAGCATTTTCTACGCTTAACTTTTCTTCAAAACGAATTATCATCTTTGCCTCCCCATCTTATCTATGTTTCTCCATTATACTACTTCTCCCATTTTTTACGAATAGATAAGTATGATTGATTTTTATTTTTTTCTTGTCGGGAGCATTCTCGCTTCCTTTCTTGGTTTGGTTATTGACCGTTTCCCAGAACATTCCATTATCCGACCTGCTAGTCACTGCGATTCCTGTCAGACTCGCTTGCGTCCCTTAGATTTGATTCCGATTCTCTCGCAGGCCTTCAATCGCTTTCGCTGTCGCTACTGCAAGGCTCGCTATCCTGTCTGGTATGCCCTCTTTGAACTAGGTTTAGGACTCCTCTTTCTGGCTTGGTCTTGGGAATTACTTTCCTTGAGTCAAGTCATCCTAATCACTGCTGGTTTGACCTTGGGCATTTACGACTTTCGCCATCAGGAATATCCCTTACTGGTCTGGATGACTTTCCACCTAATCCTCATGGTTTCCTCTGGCTGGAATCTGGTCATGGTCATCCTCCTTGTTCTTGGAATTGTGGCTCATTTTATCGATATCCGCATGGGCGCAGGGGATTTTCTCTTTTTAGCTTCTTGTGCTCTCGTCTTTAGCGCAACCGAATTACTCATCTTGATTCAGTTTGCTTCTGCGACGGGGATTCTAGCCTTTCTCCTGAAAAAGAAAAAGGAAAGACTTCCTTTTGTGCCTTTCCTCTTACTCGCTGCTTGCGTGATTATTTTTGGTAAGCTACTGCTTGTTTGATAAAGTCCTCAATCGGCTCTCCTTGGTGGAGAGCTTTTACAATTTTCGAACCAACGATAACGCCATCTGACACCGCATTGAAGCGTTCTACGTCTTCTTGACTAGACACACCAAATCCTGTCAAGACTGGGATGTCAGCTACTTGATGCAAGTGCTCCAAGTGCTTGTCTAAGTCTGCGCGGTAATTGCCTGATTTCCCTGTCACCCCATTGATGGCAACCGCATAGACGAATCCTTCTGATCCTTCAATCAACTCTTTCTGACGCTCAATCCCTGTGGTCAAGCTTACTAAAGGAATCAAAGCAATGTCTGTATCTGCCAAAAATGGTTCTACAAAGTTGGCATGCTCATGAGGCAGGTCTGGAATAATCAAGCCCTTAACCGCTGTATCTGCCAAATCTTTGACAAAGTTCTCAACACCGTACTGAAAGAGGGGGTTGAAGTAGGTCATGATGACCAGCGGAACCTCTGTTTCAATTGTTTTCAAGGTTTCAACCAAAGCCTGGGTAGAGGTCCCGTGGGCTAGACTGCGCAGACCTGCTTCTTCGATCACAGGTCCATCTGCGACAGGATCTGAAAAGGGAATTCCCACTTCAATTGCAGAGACACCCAAATCTTCTAAAAAGTGGATTGTTTCAGCAAGTCCATCCAAACCTTTCTCATGGTCTCCAGCCATGATATAGGGAACGAAAATTCCTTTTCCAGCTGCTTTTATAGCGTTCAATTTTTCTGTTAATGTCTTAGGCATGAGCTTCTCCCTTCTTTGCTGCATCTGCTTCCAAGCGTTCTTTGACTTGAACCACATCCTTGTCCCCACGACCTGATAGGCAGACAATCATAGACTTGTCTGGTCCGAGTTCTTTTGCTAATTTCACTGCGAAGGCAATTGCATGGCTAGATTCCAAGGCTGGGATAATCCCTTCCACGCGAGACAAGAGCTGGAATCCTTCCAAGGCTTCCTCGTCTGTCACAGGAACATAGCTGGCACGCTTGATATCGTGGTAGTGAGAATGTTCTGGACCGATACCAGGATAGTCCAAACCTGCTGAGATAGAGAAGGCTTCAAGAATTTGACCATGGGCATCTTGGAGCACATCCATGAGAGAACCGTGAAGAACACCAGGACGCCCCTTGGTCAAGGTAGCTGCGTGGTGCTCTGTGTCTACACCAAGTCCAGCTGCTTCAGCCCCATACATGGCTACTGACTCATCTTCTACAAATGGATGGAAGAGCCCGATAGCATTCGACCCACCACCAACACAGGCTACTAGGGCATCTGGCAAATCTTGACCTGTCAAGTCACGGTACTGTTGTTTAGCTTCTCGACCGATGACACTTTGGAAGTCACGAACGATTTCTGGGAAGGGATGAGGTCCTAAGGCAGAACCAAGGATATAGTGGGTATCATCGATATTAGCTACCCATGAACGAAGGGCTGCATTGACCGCATCCTTGAGCACGCGCGAACCGTCTGTTACAGCCTCGACCTTAGCTCCCAAAAGCTCCATACGGAAGACATTGAGGGCTTGGCGTTTAACATCCTCTTCACCCATATAGATGGTACATTCCATGTTAAAGAGGGCCGCTGCTGTTGCAGTTGCCACACCGTGCTGACCAGCACCTGTTTCAGCGATAATTTTCTTTTTACCCATGCGTTTAGCCAGAAGAACTTGTCCCAAGGCATTGTTAATCTTGTGGGCCCCTGTATGGTTGAGGTCTTCACGCTTAAGATAAATCTTGGCTCCACCGATATGCTGGGTCAAATTTTTTGCGTAGTAAAGGGGAGTTTCACGTCCCACATACTGGCGCAAAAGTTGGTTTAATTCCTCTTGGAAACTTGGGTCTGCCTGACTTTCACGGTAGGCCTTCTCCAACTCCAAAACTGCTGTCATCAATGTTTCTGGGACGAAACGTCCGCCGAATTTTCCGTAAAATCCATCTTTATTTGGTTCTTGATATGCCATTCTTTACCCTCTCTATAAATCTTCTAATCTTTTCATGATCTTTTTGTCCATCTGTCTCCACTCCGCTTGATACATCGACTGCATAGGGAGTAAAATGTTGAATTGCTTGTACTACATTGTCTTCCTTAAGGCCACCTGCGATAAAGAAGGGCTGTGCTAGTCCTGTCGTATCCAGTTGAGCCCAGTCAAAGGTCTGGCCACTCCCAGCCACAGGGGCATCAAAGAGTAGATAGTCTGCCTGAGAATTGGGCACATGACCCTCTCCATCCACCTGCACAGCCTGAATGCTGGCACAAGGCAAATCCTCAAACAAATCATCCGCTACCTGGCCGTGAACTTGAACCAAGTCCAAACCAACTTTGTCAATCGCTTCTAGCAGTTGAGCCCGACTTGGTGAAACAAATACACCAACCTTTTTGACATCCGCATGAATAAGCTTTGCCAACTCAGTAGCCTGATCCAAGGTCACCTGTCTTTTACTGGGTGCAAAGACAAAACCGATATAGTCTGCTCCTGCTGATACAGCTGTCTCCACCGCTTCTTTGGTCGATAGTCCACAAATTTTAACCTTTGTCAATCTGCAACTCCTTGATTCTCTGGGCCACATCTTCTGCCTGCATAAGAACTGTCCCTACCAAAATTCCGTTAAAGTATGGTGCTACTCGTTCCGCATCCTGCCCTGTGAAAATAGCAGATTCAGAAATGTACAAGCAATCATCTTTGAAATGTTTAGCCAAATCTACACTGGTCTGCAAGTCGACTTCAAAGGTGGTCAAATTACGGTTATTGACCCCGATAATCTGGGCACCAAGTCTGTGAGCTACCTCTAGTTCAGCTAGATTATGAGTCTCCACCAAGACTTCCAGACCAAGCTCCGTCGCATAGTCATAAAGTTCCTTGAGGCGTTCTTCGGACAAGGCTGCCACAATGAGCAAGATGACTGTTGCACCTGCATTGCGAGCTCGAATGATTTGCTTTTCATCGATGATAAAGTCCTTGTTGAGCGTTGGAATGTTTACCTGACTGGAAATCTCCCGTAGATAATCCAAATGCCCTTTAAAGAAAACCTCATCTGTCAAAACTGAAATCATCACTGCGCCGTTTGCTTCATAAGTCTGGGCCTGTTGCACAATATCCACATCGAGATTGATATCTCCCAGACTAGGGCTAGCTTTCTTAACTTCAGCGATCACCTGCAAGCGATCTTGATGATTCTTCAAAAAGTCAGCCAAGCGGTAGGTCTGGCGCAGAGGCTGGATTTGCTCCAGCTCCATCTGCTCGACCTCACGCGCCTTCTGTTCCAAGATTCGTGATAAAAATTCCTGACTCATTTTTGGTACTCCTGTAACAGTCTGAGTTTTTCAAGGGCCTTGCCACTAGCAATCACTTGACGTGCCAAGGCAACTCCTTCCTTGATACTAGCCACCTTACCATTAGCATAGAAACCAAGACCTGCATTTAGAACTGTAGTTTCCAAGAATGGACTTGGTTGGTTTTTCAGAACGCTGAGCAAAATTTCGGCATTTTCCTGAGCATTGCCTCCACGAATATCTTCGATAGCGTAGCGTTGCATGCTCAAATCCTCTGGAGTGAAGCTTGACAAGGTAATTTCGCCATTTTCAAGAAGAGCAATATTTGTTGTTCCATTCAAACCAGCTTCATCCAACCCTTCTGGCCCAGCAACCACGATGGCGCGTTTGCGACCCATATTTTTCAAAACTTGAGCTGTACTTTCTAGAAGTTCTGGACGACTAATTCCAAGAAGCTGTGTTTCCAAGGCCATTGGGTGAATTAGGGGACCAGTCAAGTTCATAATCGTTGGAATTCCCAATTCCAAACGAGCTGGCATGATGTATTTCATAGCTGGGTGCATATTTTTTGCAAAGAGAAAGACGATTCCAGTTTTATCAAAGATCTTACCTAGTTCAGCTGGTTTGAGGTCTAGGTTGATGCCCAAGGCTTCGAGAACGTCTGCAGAACCAGATTTAGAAGAAATCGAGCGGTTACCGTGTTTTGCCATATGAACACCACCACCAGCCAAGACAAAGGCTGCAGTTGTGGAGATGTTAAAGCTGAAAGACTTGTCCCCACCTGTACCACAGTTGTCCATGGCATCATGAATCTCAGTTGGAATATGTTGGGCATGCCCTCTCATGACTTGGGCAATGGCTGTGCGTTCTTCAGGTGTTTCCCCCTTCATCTTAAGGGCCAAAAGGAGAGAAGCAATCTGCGCTTCGGTTACACGTCCAGTAACGATACGCTCAATGACATCCGTCATTTCCACACCTGATAAATTTTCAAATTTTGCTAATTTTTCAATAATCTCTTTCATCCTAGTTTCCTCACTTTACAACATTCTCGATAAAATTCCGAATAGAAGACAAGCCGTCAGGCGTTCCAATACTTTCTGGATGGTACTGGAATCCATAAATTGGAAGGTTTTTGTGTTGAATTCCCATAATGGCCTGGTCATCAGTTGAACGAGCTGTCACTTCAAAGTCTTCTGGCATTTCTTCAATCAAAATACTGTGATAACGCATGACCGCACGGCCATCCTCAATGCCTTGATACAAAACAGATGGCGCTTCAAAGCTGATATTGCTCTGTTTCCCATGCATGACTTTTGGAGCCAAACCTAACTTCCCACCAAAGACTTCTGCAATGGCTTGGTGCCCCAAACAAATTCCAAGAATCGGCTTCTTGCCAGCAAAATCACGAATCATGTCTTCCATCTTTCCAGCATCAACTGGCCAACCAGGACCAGGAGAAAAGACCAGACCATCTGCTTTTTCAGCTTCTTCATACAGCTTGGGATCATCATTTCTCAAGACCTGTACTTCTGCAAAATTCCCAATGTATTGGGCCAAGTTATAGGTAAAAGAATCATAGTTGTCAATCAATAAAATCATGGTCTTAGTTCTCCAATTCTAGTCATAGATTTAGCCTTGTTAATGGTTTCTTGGTATTCGTTTTGGGCGATGGAGTCGTAGACAATCCCTGCCCCAGCCTGCACATAGGCTGTTTGATTTTTGAGAATCATAGTTCGGATGGCAATGGCAAAATCCATATCGCCCGTCGCAGACAAGTAGCCAATTGCTCCAGCGTATACGCTCCGTTTTTCCGTTTCTAGTTCATAGATGCGTCTCATCGCTCGAATCTTTGGTGCTCCTGAAACTGTTCCAGCAGGAAGTGTAGCTTTCAAGGCATCCATGGCAGTGAGTTCTGGAAGCAAACGCCCCTTGACCACACTGGTCAAATGCATGACATAACGGAAAAGCTCCACTTCCATATACTTAGTGACTTGGACACTTGCCGTTTCAGAGATGCGGCCAATATCATTACGACCCAAGTCTACTAACATTCGATGCTCTGCTGTTTCCTTCTCATCCGAAAGCAGGTCTGTCGCCAAAGCCTTGTCTTCTTCATCCGTAGCTCCTCTTGGTCGTGTCCCTGCAATCGGATTGGTTGTCACGATGCCATTTTTGACAGAAACCAAACTTTCAGGACTGGCACCGATGATTTGATAATCACCAAAATCATAGAAATAAAGGTAATTAGAAGGATTAGTCACGCGGAGATTTCTATAGAAGTCAAATGGATTTCCAGTAACTTCTGCTGAGAAACGCTGGCTGAGTACACATTGAAACATATCCCCGTTACGAATCAAGTCACGAGCGGTTTCCACCATTTCCTCAAACTTCTGAGGAGCAATATGGGGTTTGAAGTCTAACGGAGATAGATCCAAGTCTTCAAATTCATTTGGAGCAGGAATGCGTAATTCCTCAAGCACTTGGTTCAAGGCTTTTTCCAAGTCGTCTTGACTACGCTCACTATAGAGAGCATCCTCGATGACATGGATTTTTTCCTTCTTGTGGTCAAAGACCATGTAACTCTCATAGACAAAGAAATGCATGTCTGGCGTCCCAATCGTATCCTCAGGGATTTGACCGATTTCCTCATAGAGCGAAATCATATCGTAACCAACAAAACCAATTGCCCCACCACCAAAAGGGAGGTCTGAATGGTGCTGACTCTTATGAGTCACTTCATAAAGGAAATCCAAGGGATCCCGATCAATCACTTGCCCATTTTGATAGAGAACTCCATTTTCAAACTTAATCTCAAAAACTGGATTATAAGCTAAGATAGAAAAACGAGCTGTTTCCTTGTCTCTCGGAATACTCTCTAAGATAACCTTGTGTTTCCCCTTTAGGCGCATATAAGCCAAGATTGGTGATAAGACATCTCCATGAATGATTCGTTCCATTGTAATTTCCCTTTCAGTTCTACTTCTAGTCCGTGGTGACTGTATGAAAAGTCCCCACGCAAAATAACTTGCGTGAGGACGAAATTCGCGGTGCCACCTCAATTATAGGATTTCTCCTATCTCTCATTCCTGTCTCAGAAACCTCCTGTAACAGGTTGTGCGATAAAGGGCACTCCCTTGAGAATTATGTTTTCTTCTCTCGTTTCAGATGGACCCAACTTTACAGCTTTCTCTGCTTGTTTCCAGCAACCACAAGCTCTCTGTGAGAGAAAGGACTGTAATTTTTCCATCTATTATTTTTTAGCTTCTAGGTAGTCCGCAATTGCAGCTACGTCCTTGTCTCCACGACCAGAGACATTGATGATGATAATGTCGTCTTTACTTAGTTTCGGTGCACGTTTAACTGCTTCTGCGATAGCGTGTGAACTTTCAATCGCTGGGATAATCCCTTCAGTCTTGCTGAGAAGGAGGAGAGCCTGAACAGCTTCTTCATCCGTCGCAGCCACATATTCCACGCGACCTGAATCTTTGAAGTAGGCGTGTTCTGGGCCAACCCCTGGATAGTCCAATCCAGCTGAGATAGAGTAAACTGGAGCCAGCTCTCCATCTTCCTTAAAGACTGCATAGGTCTTCATACCGTCAACAATTCCGATACTACCTTTTGTCATAGTAGCTGCGTGCTTGTCTGTGTCAAGTCCGTGACCAGCAGCTTCAACCCCAACCAATTTAACTTCTTCATCAGCCACATACTGAGAAAAAGCACCGATGGCATTAGAGCCACCACCTACACAGGCAATAACGTAGTCTGGTAAACGACCTTCTTTTTCTAAGATTTGACGGCGAGATTCTTCACTGATGACCTTTTGGAACTCATGAACAATGGTTGGATATGGGTGAGGACCCACAGCAGATCCCAGAACATAGAAGGCTTCAAGGTCATTCATCCATGCTCCAAAGGCTGCATCAACCGCATCTTTGAGGGTGCGAGTCCCTGTTTCAACTGCGTGAACAGTTGCTCCCATCATCTCCATACGGAAAACATTGAGACGTTGACGTTCCACATCCTCTGCTCCCATGTAGACATCACAAGCCATACCAAACTTAGCTGCAGCCGCTGCTGTCGCAACACCGTGCTGACCAGCTCCTGTTTCTGCGATTACTCGTTTTTTGCCCATGCGTTTGGCCAAAAGAATTTGTCCTAAAACGTTGTTGAGTTTGTGAGAACCAAGGTGGTTAAGGTCTTCACGTTTGAGATAAATCTTAGCTCCACCTAGGTGCTCTGTCAAACTTTCTGCAAAATAGAGCGGTGTTTCGCGACCTGAATAGTCCTTCAAATAATGACGAAATTCTACCAAAAATTCTGGATCATCCTTGTACTTGTCAAATGTCACTTCCAACTCATCCAACAAAGCCTGAATCGGCTCCGGTACAAAACTACCACCAAATTGTCCAAAATAACCTTTAGTTGTCATAAAATTTTCCTCTTTCTATATTAATTCGGCTTTTTGTTTGCTTCTAGTAGTAGGCAAGGAGCTGCAGATAGAACCTAAGTTCATCAAAGCGACTTAACGCCCTAATAAAAGAAAAACAAAATGACCGAAAGAAAAAAGCCCACACACAGAATATACTTCCATGTGAGGGCGTTGGTAACGCGGTGCCACCTCAATTATAAAGGGACTATTCCCCTTTACATCTCTGTCTTGTCTAACAACAAGTTGCACTGTAAGGTGTGCGCACCGAATTTTCATTGTTTCAAATTCATTTTTAAAATCAGCCCACTTTCACTACTTCCAACCACCTGTTCACAATCACCACAGGCTCCCTGAAGATCAAAAATAGTTACTTTTCTGATTTGTTGAACTTATTTTAATACTTTGTTTTTTCTTTGTCAAGACTTTTTTACAATTTTTTTGATGAAGCTAGTACTTTTTCAGAAACTGTTTTGAAAGTCTCAATGATATAATCCACTTCTTCATCGCTTAGTTTAGTATGAAGAGGAAGCGTAATTTCATTTTCAAAGAAGGCATAGGCCTTAGGATAGTTCGCCATATCAAAGCCAAGATTCTTATAGGCTGTCAAGAGCGGAAGCGGTTTGTAGTGGACATTACTTGCAATTCCCGCTTTGGCCAATTCTTGGATGATAAGATTGCGTTCTTCTAAGCTTGCTCCTTCTACATGGGTGATGTAGAGGTGGCGTGAAGATTCGACAGTATCAGTCTTGTGTGCCAATGGATGGATACGAGAACCTGCAAAACCACGATCATAGCGGTCCACAATGTCCTTACGACGTTCTAGCAAACCAGAGTAACGGCCCAATTGTACCAAACCAAGGGAAGCCATGATATCTGTCATGTTGCACTTGTAGGCTGGTGTGACGATATCGTACTCCCATGAACCCAATTGCATTTTGGCAAGAGCGTCTTTAGTTTGCCCGTGAAGGGAAAGAATTTGGAACTCCTTATACATCTCTTCGTCATCAATCGCTGGATTGGCTTTCCAAGTCGCACTTCCTCCCTCAGCCGTTGTAAAGTTCTTAACGGCATGGAACGAGAAGGAAGTAAAGTCAGCGATCGAACCAGCTGGTTGCCCTTTGTAAGTAGATCCTAAAGCATGGGCACTATCAGAGACAATCACGATACGGTTAAAGGTCTTTTGCCACTTACTAGTAGCTGTAAAGAGGTCCCGTTTCTTCTCCACAACTTGGAACAAACGGTCATAGTCGCAGACAATCCCTGCAAGCTCTACTGGGATGATAACCTTAGTTTTCTCAGTGATAGCTTGCTCAAGCAAGTCATAGTCCATCTCAAAAGTATCTGCTTGGATATCCACCATGACAGGTGTTGCTCCTACGTGAGTGATAACACTACATGAAGCTGTATAGGTCATAGCTGGAACGATGACTTCATCACCTGGTCCCACTTCCAAAACACGTAAAATCAACTCAAGGGCGGCAGTCGCAGAGTTGAGGCAGACAGTCTTAGGTGTCTGTGTGTATTGAGACAAGCGACGCTCCAGTTCTTTTGTCTTCGGACCTGTTGTGATCCAACCAGAACGCAGGGTATCTGCTACTTCAGCAATTTCAGCTTCGGTAATATCGGGTGGTGAAAATGGAATATTGTAATTTGGCATTGATTTGCTCCTTTTATCTGTACTCATTTTCTCATGACTACTTTATTTTAGCACTTCAAACACGGTTTGAAACATGATTTTGATGTCTCCAAGGAAACTAAACTCTCGGAGATAGGCGAGGTTATAGCGCATCTTCTCAGGAAGGACATGTTCGACATAGGCCTGGTCAACTGACAGACCTTTCTCCGTCATTTGACTGATGATCGTATCCTCATCCTTGTAGTTGATGCTGGCTGGAGAGGTGATTCCTGCTGGCAAGAGCAAGGTCGCCATCATTTCAGGGCTATACTGCTCGGTGTAACGTGGCACCTCAGGTCGTGTGCCTACAAAGGACATTTCGCCCTTAAGGACATTGACCAGCTGAGGCAGTTCGTCCAAACGCACACGGCGAATGAAATTCCCCACTTTGGTAATACGGCTATCGTTAGCAGAAGTCACCAGACTTCCTTTTTTATCCGCATCCGTTACCATAGTACGGAACTTCCAAATCTTGAACGGACGGTTGTACTGGGTCACGCGCTCTTGCTTGTAAATGACAGGTCCCTTGCTATCCAACTTAATCCAAATGCTCAAGACAAGAAAGATGGGAGAAGTCAAAAGTAGCAAAAACAAGGCCAGAACCCAATCCAGGCAACGCTTGAAAATCAGCGAACCCTTCCTTTTAGAGACAAGCTGGTAGTAAGACTCAACCTCGCTTGATTGCATTTCCACGGGCAAGTCTTCCCATTTCAGCATGCTGTTTCTCCTTTGTTTTTATTATACTATTTGTCAACATTTTTCATTATACCACAAAATGGAAAAGGCGGTGCAAGAAATCTGTGATTTGAAGAATTTCCTTCTGGTGCTCAATGAAAATCAAAGTACAGCTTTGAGGTTGCAGATAAAGCTGACATGGTTTGAAGAGATTTTCAAAGAGTATTAGGACATGGCCCCTGCCTGCAAGCTATACATTTTGTGATAGGTTCCTCCCAAGGCCAAGAGTTCCTCATGGGTTCCACTCTCGATGATACGCCCCTTGTCCAAGACGTAGATGCAGTTGGCGTCTTGGATGGTCGAAAGGCGATGAGCAATAGCAATGGTCGTCCGACCCTGTCTCATCTTAGCTAGGGAATCTTGAACCAAACTTTCTGTTTCAGAGTCAATATTGGCTGTCGCTTCATCCAAAATCAGGATTTTAGGCTGACTGGCGACAGTTCTAGCAAAGGCAAGAAGCTGGCGTTGGCCAGTAGAAAAGCTCGAACCACGCTCAGAAACAGGTGCATCATAACCCTGCGGAAGGTCCTGAATAAAGGAATCTGCATCGACAAAGGCAGCTGCAGCCTGGACCTGATCATCACTAAGATCTTGGTACATGGCGATATTGGACTTGATAGTCCCGTGATAGAGGAAGGGATCCTGTAAGACCAAACCGATGTTTTTTCTCAGCTCTTCCTGACTGTAGTTCCTGATATCCACATCATCCAAGAGAACGTGGCCTGACTGAAATTCATAAAAACGCATGAGAACATTGATAATCGAAGATTTCCCCGAACCTGTATGACCTACAAAGGCAATGGTTTCGCCCTTGTTAACTGAAAAGGAAATATCATCCAGAATCGGATGTTTGCCATCATATGAGAAACACACATGTTCAAAACGGATATTGCCTTCATTGACTTTAGCTTGCCCATCTTTTTGAAGAGGCTCATAGGTCGTTTCGTCAATCAAGGCAAAGACACGACCTGCAGATACCATGGACGTTTGAAGGGTTGAAAAGTTTTGCGTCACCTCAATCAAGGGATCAAAAAGGCGGTTGATATACTGGATAAAGGCATACATGGTTCCAGCTGTTATCCCAATAGAAAGACCACGGTAACCAAAGTAGGCCATCAAAACGGCGTAGCCTAGGAGTTTCAGCAAACTCATGGCAGGGCGCAAGAAGAGGGCATCCAAGGCTACAGAACGGTTGGCATAGACCAAGTGTTCTTGGTTGATTTCATCAAATTCTGCCTGCAGGCGCTTCTCTTGATTAAAGGCCTGGATAATCCTGATTCCCTCGATATTCTCTGCCAGCTTACTATTGATATCTGACAAGAGACTTCTGGTTTTCTCGATGATTTTCACTGACTTTTTCCGGTAGAGATTGACCAACAGGAAAATCAAGGGAAGAAAGAGCAGGACTAAAGCTGTCAAACGAAAATCCAGAACCAACATGGTATAAAGGGTTGTCAGAAAGATGAAAACTGCTGAAATAAAGCTGGATAAAATCCCTGAAAACATATCACTGATGGTCTCGGTATCATTGGTCAAACGAGAAACGATGGATCCTGCTGGCGTCTTGTCAAAATAAGACATGCCCAGTTTCTCCATATTGGCAAAGGCATCGCGACGAATATCCCTAACAATACTGTAGGACACCCGCGCAAAGAGAAGATTGCCGACATACTGGACTAGAGTTTGCAGGATATAAAGACCATAGTAGGCCAGCAAAACCGTCACAGCGAGTTGGTTAAGATTGCTGAGGTACTGGTCGATAAAGTGGGAGGCCACAAGGGGAATGACACTTTTAATGACCGTCGTCGCAAGGAGAAAACTGAGTGCCAAAAAGGTCAGGAGGCCATAGGGCTTGAGATAGGACATCAAGCGCTTCAATACAGCCCATTGTTCTTTCTTATTCTGCATCTTCTTCTCCTTTCATTTCCAATTGCTGAGACTGGTAGGTTTGGGCATACCAGCCATCCAGAGCTAGCAAGTCATCGTGCGTGCCCCGTTCAATGATTTGGCCATTTTGCAGGACTAAAATCAAATCTGCATGGACAACCGCACTGAGACGATGGGCTGTAATAATGGTTGTCTTATCCTTCCTCGTCTCCTTAAGATTGTCGATGATCGCATACTCAGTTTTGGCATCCACGGCGGACAAGGAATCATCTAAAATCAAGATATCAGGGTCTAAAATCATAGCCCGACTCATAGCCAGACGTTGCTTTTGCCCACCTGAGAGACTGACTCCCTTTTCACCGATCAGCGTATCAAATCCCTGAGGCATGTCCACAATATCTTGGTAAACTTGAGCTAGCTTTGTCGCTTCCTCGACCACCGAAAGGGACAAATTAGGATTGCCGAAGCGGATATTGTCTAAGATAGAGGTCGCAAAGAGGAACTGGTCCTGAGGAACATAGCCCATGAGACTGCGAAGGTCTGTCAGACGATAATCCCGAATATCATGACTGTTTAGGTAAATGGCTCCCTTATCCACATCGTATTCACGCAAGAGGAGCTTAATCAAGGATGTTTTCCCAGAGCCTGTCTGTCCGACCAAGCCAATAGTTTCCCCTTTTTCCAAACTAAAGTGAATATCCGTCAGTGTTTTCTCATTTTCAAAGGCAAAACTATCAATATCGTACTCCAAGCGTCCATTTTCAATACCGTCCAGAGGAAACTCAGGATCTTGTACAGGTGATTCCTGAGACAAAAGTTCCTCAATCCGCTGATAGGACACCTTCCCTCGCTGAGTAATATTAAAGAGGAAACCAATAGCCATAAGAGGCCAAACCAGCATATCCAAGTAGCTGATAAAGGTAACCAGATTTCCAACCGTAATCTGCCCCTCCTGAACCATCAAGGAACCGACCAAAAGGGTTAAAACATAGGAGGAACCAACAAACAAGAGAACCATAGGGTCAAAGAGACTATCGTATTTCATGGTTTGCAGGTTCTTCTGGAAGGTCAATTCATTGACTGCCTGAAAGGACTTCAACTCGTCCGCCTGGTAACCGAAAGACTTGGTCACTTTGATACCTGATACGGACTCCTGTACCTTGTTATTGAGTTCGGAAAAAGCGGTTTGCGATTCGCTAAAGGCCTTATGGGTCTTTCTCCCTAGACGACTGGTCGCATAAGCCATGAAAGGTAAGGGTAAAATGGCAACTAGGGTCATTTGCCAGGAAATGCTAAAGAGCATGGTCAACAAGGTCACCAGCGCCGTGATAGAGGCATCCACAGCAGACATGACTCCGCCACCTGCCAGACGAGTCAAGGCATTTATATCATTGGTAGCGTGTGCCATCAGGTCTCCCGTCCGATAGGTTTGATAAAAAGCTGGAGACATTTTTGTGAAATGCTCAAACAAGCGAGACCGCATAATCTGCCCCAGACGATAGGAAGTCCCAAGGATATACATGCGCCAAACATAGCGTAGATAGTACATACCCAAAGCTGCAAGAAGCAGATAAAGGAGGTTCAAAAGCAAGTCCTGCTGGGTTAATTGCCCCGATGTAATGGCATCAATGACCCGCCCCATAACCATTGGGGGAATGAGGTTAAGGACGGAAACCAAGACCAGGGCCACGATTCCGACTAGATAACGGCGTTTTTCTAACTTGAAAAACCACCAAAGTTTTTGAATAATGGACATAAAATCCCTTTCTGATTGCAAATAGAAACCTGAGGCCAAGACCCCAGGTTTTTCTTATTCATAGGTTACGACTGTAACGGCACCCTTGTCATACTCAGCGATAAAGATATTAGCTACATTGTCATGTCCTTGCTTGTTGAGGTTATCAAGCAGCCACTCTTCGCTACGACCAATCGACTCCAAAACATCGACTTGTATCACACCGTCAGTCACAACTGGATACTTAGGATTTTCATCTCCCATTTGGACCACGATGAGTTGGCCATTTTGCTCCTGCACAGCGCATTTGACTTGCTTCATCTGGAAAATTCCTTGGCTACGAAGTTTGAGAGCAACTTCTGCCGCAGACAAACCAACTGAACGACAGGCTTCTGGGTCAATCTGCCCATTTTTGATGAGCAGAGTCGGTTTACCATCAATCAAGCGTTTGACAAAACGAACATTGTTATTAAGCCACTTGAGGGTCAAAACCAAAATCGTCCACATCATCAGAATCACTGCGTATTGCAGGATACTGATTGAACTATTGTAAATTACCCCACCGATGATACCACCAAGAACATAGTTCTGAATTTGGTCTGTAGCAGAGTTAGGTGCTAGATTCCCCTTTCCTGTCACATTAATAACAAAAACAAGAGAGAAAAGACCCAAGGCCAGTTTGATTAAAATTTCCATATAGTTGAGTGTCATTTGTTTACCTCCACCAATTCAATAGCGTCTGTTTGATTCAATTCTAATTTCTCTAAAAGATACTTGTCTGGTTGGCTCCCGTTCATGGCGCGGTAGAAATTTGGACCTACCTTGACAAGCGCTCCATCAGTGGCAGCTGAAGTATTAACGTAAACTTCTGATTTATCCACCCCCAAGTCTTTGGAAACAACCTCTATGAAATGAAGTGAAGTTTGAAATTGGTTGTTAGAGGCTTGATTGGTCTGGTATTTTGAGATTGTCACCAAAAGCATGGCCACCAAGGTCAAGGCCAAAATCATGACCAATTCCCGAAACTTAGTCCCCTTTTTATCTCGATAGGCTTTAAAAGCAAAAAATCCTGTGATAGCTAGGAGAACAATTCCAAAGCCAATCATGATGCCATTTTGCTGACTGATTTGGCTAAGTACATAGTCATATGAGTAAAATTTCATTTATTTTCACTCCCTTTCATAAAATCATTCTTCATTATAAACGAAAGAGAGTGATTTTTCAAGCCATACGTTGGGGAAATAGACCTTTTTTTGGTATAATAAAATCTATAATCTGAATGAAAAAGGTAACTTTATGAAACTTATCTCATGGAATATTGATTCCCTCAATGCTGCCCTAACTAGTGACTCAGCTCGTGCCAAATTGTCCCAAGAAGTCCTACAAACCTTGGTCGCTGAAAATGCTGATATCATTGCTATCCAAGAAACCAAGCTTTCTGCTAAGGGTCCTACAAAGAAACACTTAGAAATTTTAGAAGAACTCTTCCCAGGCTACGAAAACACGTGGCGCTCTTCCCAAGAGCCTGCCCGTAAAGGCTATGCTGGAACCATGTTCCTCTATAAGAAAGAACTTACACCAACTATCAGCTTCCCAGAAATCGGTGCCCCTTCTACCATGGACTTGGAAGGTCGCATCATCACCTTAGAATTTGATGAATTTTTCGTGACCCAAGTTTACACTCCAAACGCTGGCGATGGCCTCAAACGCTTGGAAGAACGCCAGGTCTGGGATGTCAAATATGCGGAATATTTAGCTGAACTAGACAAAGAAAAGCCAGTCCTTGCGACCGGTGACTATAACGTAGCCCACAATGAGATTGACCTTGCAAATCCTGCTAGCAACCGCCGTTCACCAGGATTTACCGACGAGGAGCGTGCTGGATTTACCAACCTTTTAGCAACTGGATTTACGGATACCTTCCGCCACATTCACGGCGATGTTCCCGAACGCTACACTTGGTGGGCACAGCGCAGCAAGACTTCTAAAATCAACAATACAGGCTGGAGAATCGACTACTGGCTCACAAGTAACCGTCTCGCAGACAAGGTCACTAAATCTGATATGATTGACTCAGGTGCTCGCCAAGACCATACACCCATTGTCTTGGAGATTGAATTGTAAGGAGTTTCTTTATGGACTACAATGCAGTTATTCCCGAGTTTCTTGTATCGAATATGGAACAGTCCCGTTCCTTCTACTGTGATTTACGTAGTTCTTGTTTCAGGCATCTTCTCAAAAGTGGCCAATCTCTTCCCATCTATCGTAACAGGATCTGTTATTACAACAATTGGTTTAACCTTGATTCCTGTCGCTATTGGAAATATGGGAAATAACGTTCCAGAGCCAACTGGTCAAAGTCTCTTGCTTGCCGCTATTACTGTTCTGATTATCCTCTTGATTAACATCTTTACCAAAGGATTTATCAAATCTATCTCTATTTTGATTGGTCTGGTTGTTGGAACTGCCATTGCTGCTAGCATGGGCTTGGTTGACTTCTCTCCTGTTGCAGCAGCACCGCTTGTCCATGTCCCAACTCCACTCTACTTTGGGATGCCAACCTTTGAAATCTCATCTATTGTCATGATGTGTATCATCGCAACGGTGTCTATGGTTGAGTCAACTGGTGTTTACTTAGCCTTGTCTGATATCACAAAAGATCCAATCGACAGCACGCGTCTTCGCAACGGTTACCGCGCAGAAGGCTTGGCCGTACTTCTCGGAGGAATCTTTAATACCTTCCCTTACACAGGATTTTCACAAAACGTTGGTTTGGTTAAATTGTCAGGTATCAAGACTCGCCTTCCAATCTACTACGCAGCTGGTTTCCTGGTTCTCCTTGGACTCCTTCCTAAGTTTGGCGCCCTTGCCCAAATCATTCCGAGCCCTGTCCTCGGTGGTGCTATGCTGGTGATGTTTGGTTTTGTATCTATTCAAGGGATGCAAATCCTCGCTCGTGTTGACTTTGCTAACAATGAACACAACTTCCTTATTGCAGCAGTCTCCATCGCTGCAGGTGTCGGACTCAACAACAGTAATCTCTTCGTTAGTATGCCGACAGCCTTCCAAATGTTCTTCTCAAACGGAATCGTTGTAGCCAGCCTACTCGCCATTGTCCTCAATGCGGTACTAAATCATAAAAAGAAATAAGAAAAAGAGGTGCGAGCCTCTTTTTATGTTATATCCTTACCTGTCTTTCTTCTGACCGTTGTCCTGTGACAAACATGGTAAAGGTTGCCTTGCAAACATTTCTGCCTTCTTGATTGGTGACATCAACATCCACCACACAGGTTGTGCGACCTTGATGGACACACTCTCCTTTAATGGTCAGCACATCGTCGAGTTTTCCTGCCTTGAGGTAGTTAATAGAGGATTGGAGCGTCACTCCATCTAGTCCTAGCGAAATGACTACCAAACCACTAATCTGGTCGCAAAGGGTAAAGAGATAGCCACCATGGGCATTGCCATAGTAGTTGAGCGACGAGTCCACTACTTTTGTCGTTACCACAACGTGACCATCTCTCATTTGTTCAATTTCGTAATTTTCAAAGGCAGATATAGCGTCAAAATGAAAGTCTTTCATCGTTTCCTCCTGATATTTCAAACGACACTATGATACTACTTTTTATAGGACTGTGCAAGGAGAAAGCTCCTAGTCTGGCAAAATTCCAACCTGCTCCACAAAGCGCATAAAGGCTGCCTGTCCTTGTTCTGTCTGCTTGTAGACTCCTGCATCCTCAAGTACACGCGCAAAGATAGCACCAACAGAGTCCTTGACGATTTCAAGGGTTTTTTCTTTATCTGTTATGTCTGGATATTGGGCTCTAAGTTGGTCTGCCCATTCCTGATGATAAGTGGCAACTATAACAGCTTCTCCTACAAGATAGCTAGCGACTTGCTCCACTTCTTCTTTCAGACGTGGTGGCAAGATTGCCAAGCCCATGACCTCAATCAAGCCGATATTTTCCTTCTTGATATGTTGAACATCCTTGTGAGGATGATAGATTCCATCAGGATGTTCTGCAGAAGTCTGATTGTCCCGCAAGACCAAGTCCAACTCAAACTGGCCATCGCGTTTACGGGCAATCGGTGTAATGGTATGATGCGGTATCCCGTCTGTTTCTGCCAAAATCTGCACACTAGGATCTGAATACTGACGCCATTCCTGCAAAATCTTGTCAGCCAAGTTGATCAAATCCTCTTTAGAATCCGAAGTCAAACGTAGGACAGACATAGGCCACTTGACAATCCCAGCCTTGACCTTCTCAAAACCAGTAAAAGAGAAAGTCATTTGCAAGGGAGCCAATTCCATAGGAAAAACATGTCGTCCCCCCTGATAGTGGTCATGAGTTAGAATAGAGCCCCCTACAATCGGCAGATCGGCATTAGAGCCTGCAAAATAGCCTGGAAACTGCTCTACGATGGCCAGCAGACGCTCAAAACTCTGACGACTAATGGCCATGGGACGATGCTGACCATCTAAGAAAATACAGTGCTCATTAAAGTAAGCATAGGGCGAATACTGGAAGCCCCACTCCTGACCCGCCATTTCAAAACGAATAATCCGGTGATTGCTGCGGGCTGGGTGGTTGACTCGACCATGGTAGCCCTCATTCTCTAAACAAAGCTGACACTGTGGATAATTGCTAGCTTGCACCAACTTGGCTGCCGCAATCTCTTTGGGATCTTTTTCAGGCTTAGAAAGATTGATGGTAATTTCAAGTTCTCCGTAATCAGATGGAACACGATAAGCGATATTTTTAGCAATGGCCTTGAGTTTGATGTAGTCATTTTTCTGACTGAGTTGGTAAAAATCCGCTATCGCTTGCTCAGGAGAGTGGGCATAGGTTGCCCAAAAGTCACGATTGACCTGACTTGGACAAGGGGTCACCCAGTCCATCAGTTCAGCACCAAGGATTTCACGCGCAGTCTGACTATCCTCAATCGTCTCTAATCGAACGGCCTCCTCAACCAGCTGGTCCTTGAGATCAATTAATTGATCCAGATTGGTCTCAACTTCCAAAACACCGTCTCCCACTCGTGCCAAAACACGATTAGTCAGGTAGGTTCGATCCATTTCCTCAAATGAACTTTCAGAAATGACATGTGTTACAAATTTATCTACTAAGGTCACTATAGAACCTCCTTTTGACTAGTCAAGGACGCGAGTGCCACCTGCAACTTCAGCGATATAGAAGCTTGGAGCGTATCCAACTACTTCCTCGTAGTGTTTGCCAACAGCTTCCTTAAAGGCCTCAACAGTATCTTTTTGTACCAAGGCAATGGCACATCCACCAAAACCTGCTCCTGTCATACGAGCACCGAGAACACCTTCTTGTGCCCAAGCTGTGTGAACAAGAGTATCCAATTCCAAACCAGTTACTTCATAGTCATGCTCCAGAGAAACGTGTGACGCATTCATCAAGCGACCAAATGTTTCCAAATCACCTGCTTGAAGAGCTGCTTGTGCTTTAAGAGTACGTTGGTTTTCAAGCACAGCATGACGAGCACGTTTCAAACGATTTTCATCTTTAATCAGATAGCTGTATTGGTCAAAGGCCCACTCATCTAATTCACCCAAAGTCTGAATATCTAAGGCAACTTGCAATTCTTCCACTGCTTTTTCACACTCAGCACGGCGTTCATTATATTTAGAATCCGCCAATTCACGACGTTTGTTGGTGTTCATGATAACAACGACATTGTCCTTCAAATCAAGTGGTACCAAATCATACTCTAAGGTGTTGGTATCAAGGTAAATAGCACGTTGGTCTGCACCCATACCGATAGCAAACTGGTCCATGATACCAGAGTTGACTCCGATAAAGTTATTTTCTGTTTGTTTTCCGATTTTAACCAAATCGAGACGCTCTAATTTTAAATCAAAGAGATGCTCTGCCACGACCCCTGTCAAGAGTTCCAATGATGCTGATGAAGACAAGCCAGCACCATTTGGGATATTCCCAAAGACATAGAAATCAAACCCTTTGTCAATGACATGGCCTGCTTCTTGCAAGAAATGAAGGACACCTTTTGGATAATTGGTCCAGTTATGCTCTTTTTCAAACTTGAGGTCAGCGAGAGGCACCTCGATGATGCCCTTGTCCTCAAAGTTAGCTGAGTAGAAACGCAAGACTTGGTCGTCACGCTTGCGAGCCGCCCCATAAGTTCCCAAGGAAATAGCAGCAGGAAAAACGTGCCCACCGTTGTAGTCCGTGTGTTCACCAATTAAATTGATGCGGCCAGGTGAAAAGAAAGTTTGGTCCGCTTCTTGACCAAAAACGGCAAGAAAGTCTTTACGAAGGGCTTCAGTAGTAAGATGTTGTGTCATATGATTTCTCCTTTTACTGTCCGTTAAGTCACCTTAACGTGTAATCGTTTTCTTCTATTGTATCCAAGGGATTTCCCAAGGTCAATCCTTTTTACTAAAATTTTACTAAACTATCGGTAAAAGGTAGAAAAATATGATATACTAACTTAAAAGAAGGAGGATTTATGGCTACCTTAAAAGACATTGCACAGCTAGCCTCTGTCTCTATCGCGACCGTATCCCGCGTCCTCAACCGCGACCAGAGCCTATCTGTTACAGAAGAAACCAGACACCGTATTTTAACTGTCGCTGAAGAGTTGGGCTACACCAAGCACCTCAAGACAGGCGAGTCCCACAAACCCAAGCAAAAGATTGCTATTATCCAATGGGTCAGTGAACAAGGGGAGCTGGACGACCTCTACTACTACCAGATTCGCCTAGGAATAGAAAAAAGAGCCCAAGAACTGGACTATGATATCTTACGCTATTTTAATGACCATCCTTTTACCCTGAGCGAAGAAGTGATTGGGATTCTCTGCATCGGAAAGTTTAGCCGAGCTCAGATTTCTACCTTTGAAGAATACCAAAAGCCTCTTGTCTTTCTAGACAGTGATACTCTTTCACTAGGACACACCTGCATTATCACGGATTTTTACACTGCCATGAAACAGATTGTCGATTATTTCCTCAGCCAAGGACTTGATCGTATCGGGATTCTAACAGGGCTTGAGGAAACAACAGACCAAGAAGAAATCATTGAGGATAAGCGTCTGGAAAACTTTAAGAACTACAGTCAAACAAAAGGAATCTATCATGATGAACTGGTCTTTCAAGGTAGCTTTACCGCCCAGTCTGGCTATGACTTGATGAAGGAGGCCATTCAGAGCTTGGGAGACCAACTCCCACCAGCCTTTTTCGCAGCCAGCGATAGTTTAGCCATCGGTGCCCTCCGTGCCCTCCAAGAAGCTGGAATCAGCCTGCCAGACCGCGTCAGTCTTATTTCCTTTAACGACACTAGTCTGACCAAGCAGGTCTATCCACCCCTTTCTAGCATCACGGTCTATACCGAGGAAATGGGCCGGGCAGGTATGGATATTCTTAATAAGGAAGTACTCCACGGTCGCAAAATCCCTAGCCTGACCATGCTGGGAACCAGACTGACATTGAGAGAGAGTACAAGGAATGATTAAGATATTAGAATCTAGGCAAAAACTAAATTTCAAGATAAAATGAAGTAAATGTCCCCACAATAAAACGCATAGTATCAAGTTTTTTTAATGCCTGACACTATGCGCTTTTCACTTTTAAAGACTTTTCCCCAGCCTCTTTTCTAGTGTTGATGCCCATGGGGTTGCTCTAAGGCTGTTACCCTCCGCTTATGTTGCGCATGATTGCTTTGGCTGGTATCCACTTCGATTGTAATATTCTGCACACCTCTTTCTTCTAAGAGCTGACGCACTTGATTCTTTGTTTCCGTCATCTGCTCCCAATCTTCTAAACAGAGATGGATAATGGCATTATTTTCCAGACCATCCATGGACCAAATACTAAGTTGATTGACACTTTTGACATTGGTCAGAGCATCCAAATCCTTCTCCAAATCACCAGTCTCTACTCCTTCCGGCACAGCGTCCAAGAAAATCTTGAGTGTAGACCAAAAACGTGGAATGGCTTTTGTTAGAATGAAGATGGAAATGACAAGAGATAAGAGCGGATCAAGAATATACCAATCTGTAAATCGGAGGATAATCGCCATTAGAATGACAGCCAACCAACCAAGAGTATCTTCAAAAAAGTGCAGGCTGAGAATTGACTCGTTCTTTGTCTTTCCCTTGCGAACTACTAGACTAGCTAGCACATTAATACTGACTGCAATGATCCCTAGCCAGAGGATACCTTCATCATTAACGGGCTGTGGATTAAAAAGTTTAGTTATATTTTCCAAAATCACTAGGATGGATCCTGTGATAAGAATCACAGCAGTCACAAGTGCCCCTAAAAGACTAAATCGCTTGTAACCCAAGGTGTACTGCCTATCTTCTTCTCTATTTGAGATTGTTTCTAAAAAGGCCGATATGCCAATAGCTATAGCATCTCCCAAGTCATGGACAGAATCAGCAAGAACAGCACTCGAACCAAAGATGCCTCCTGCGATAAACTCAACAATAGCATAGCTTAAATTTAAGAAAAAAGCTACCCAAACAGTATATTTTGCCTTCATCTTTCTCATTCCTTTGTTATAATAGATTTATGAACACCTTGTTCATTATTATTATCTACTAAAACTCAAAGAAAGGATAGAAGCAAAATGTCAGCTTTATTCAGTTCTGAACAATTTGCCTCAAATGTCCATATGACTAATATTGACCGCCGTATCAGCAAAACAAAAAAAGCCATCTATCAAGCTTTTCTACAACTTTTGAACGAGAAGGGCTACGAATCCACTACAGTTCAGGATATCATTGATCTCGCAGATGTGGGACGATCCACCTTTTACTGTCACTATGAGAGCAAGGAACTACTTCTGGACGAGCTTTGCCGCTACCTCTTCCATCACCTCTTTGAAAGAGAGGAGTCCATTTCAACCGAGGATTATCTCGCCCACCTCTTTCTGCATTTTCAGAAAAATCAAGACCATATCACCAGTCTGCTATTTTCCAAAAATGACTACTTCCTCCGTCAACTCCATAAAGAGCTAGAACACCATGTCTATTCCCTGATGGCTAATGATTTAAAAGAAGCTCACCCTAATCTACCTACTTCTTACCTCCAACACTTAGTCGTGTCCAACTTTGTCGAGACATTGACCTGGTGGCTCAAAAAAGGACAAGACTTTACAGACCAGGAAGTTGTCCAATTTTATCTAGACCTTCTCATTCCTAAAAATTGAATAGCAAATAGAGCTCAGTTGCCTTATTTCTTGGTTACTGAGTTTTTTATCTTTTCAACAACAAAAGAGGACCCGCCGATCCTCTTTTTCATAATATAAAATCCTTGATTATCAACTCTGTCTGTTTTATCCCAAAACTTAAAACAGTACTTTCAAACATCTATTCTTAGTTAGGTAAATCCGTATTCTGCTTAGCAGCCTTGCTCCATTGATACCAACCAACTATACTGTTAATGAGATAAATCAAGTATTTCCCTTGGATTTGCAGGCTTTCTCCCCACCAGAGATAGATTGAAAAGACATTAGTTGCTGCCCAGAATATCCATTGTTCACGGTAAACAGCTGTCATGAGGATTTGGCCTACACCATTGAATGAGAACAGCGTAAGTTGGGAGACGAAGTTCGAATAGTGATGGGACAGTCTCCTAATTCAGAAAATTATACTGATGATCCTAATGGGCGCTAAAAATGCGAAGACCTATGAAAACCTATTTTGTATTAGTCAAACAAAAAATCCAAAAGAAATGGTATATGATTATGACCATGAAACAAAGTAAAATCAAACCGAGTGATCTGAGGAAGCACCCGATGATCATGAAACGTTATTAAACACAAAAGTCACCCATGTGAGTTCTTGCCAGAAGCTGAAGTTAATCCTTCAACCTGGAAAACCCGCAGAGGTGACTTTTTCTATACATCTCGATTTTTCTGGCAATAATCATTAACCGATAAATATGTCTGTGAATCACCCAGCGACTCCGCTATGTCCATAATCCGTGGTGGTAGTAATCCCACTCGCTGGACAAGTTCGCGATCGCTGAACAATTCCCGTGGATTGCCGGCGAAGCTAAACTTCCCGTGTTCCATAACATATACCGACTCAAACTCGGCGGCGACCCAATCCATGTCATGGGTGATGGTCACAACTTGGTGGCCCGAATCAGCCAACTGATGGAAAATTGCGGTCAACTTGCGCCGGCTTTCCCAATCAAGCGACATCATCGGCTCATCAAATAAATAAATCGCCGGATCCACTGCCAAAACTGTGGCAACGCTCAACAGCTTGCGTTCCGACAATGACAGGTCATATGGACTTTCAGCTGTTTTATCATCCAAGCCAACTCTTTTTAGAGCCTCTAAAGCCCGCCTCGTAATCGTGTCGTGGTCATCCATGACCTGCGCAACACTCCACTCCACCTCTCGTTGAACGGTCGGATTGAAAAGCTGATCGTCAGGATTCTGAAAAGTAATCCCAACCTTCAGTAACTTTTCGACTGGTTTAAGATCATTAAAATTTTCTCCATCGATCTTAATCACACCGGTTTGTGGTGTCAGTAAGCCCGTCAACAATTTGAAGAGCGTTGATTTGCCGGCACCATTTTGACCGACAATCGCCACCATCGGATCGGTGAAGTGTTTGTCTTCAACATCCAAGCTAAAGGACCGTTCCGGATAAGTGAACGTCAAGTGGCTCAGTTCAATTGTGGACATAACGAACCTCCTTCAGATCAGCGTAATTCACCGGATACCGGCCATCAGCCAAGTGCCAATCCATTTTTTGAGCAAGTTGCTGGATTGTCGGGGCTGGAATCTGCCAGTCAGCTACCAAATGATTAAACACCTCACCCGGCCTGCCCTGGGCTACCATTTGACCCTCGTGCAGCACCCACACAACGTCGGCGACTTCGCACAAATCGTCAATTTCACTGGTGACAATGAAGACAGTCGTCTCTTTGACTTGGGCCAGCCATTGGAAAAATTGCCGGCGGCCAAGGGGATCCATCTCACTGGTCGGATCATCCATAATCAAAACAGCCGGATTAGCCACAATCGCCGTGGCAATTGCCAACCGCTGGATCTGACCACCGGAAAGGCTCTCGGGACGCAAATTCAGCTGTTCAATCAACCCCATTTGCGTGGCAACTTCTTCAACCCGTTTTTGAATCAGTCCTTCAGCCATTCCCTGATTAATCAAGTCAAAGGCGATTTCATCGGCAACCGTGTCTGCCAACCCGCTTAGTTGGCCAGCTGGATTTTGCAGTACAACTCCATTCATGGCATTATAAACGGGCCAATTGTCGGACACTCGCTGGCCAAACATGTGCCAGTCGCCCTCAATCTCAGCAGACACAATTTTGGGAATGACCCCTGCCAGTACACGGCACAAAGTCGATTTGCCGGAGTGGCTATTCCCGATAATCCCAACCACCTGGCCGGTATGAACCTCCGCGTTAATCTGACGCAGTTGTGGTTGCTCAGTACCCGGATAACGGGTGGTCAAATTTTCAATTACAATCCGTTTATCTTCGTCCATATCTTCCACCCAATCAATAAAATTGCCAATCCAGTCAGACCAATGTGCAGCGTCCGCGACAGGCGATACACGCGCTGGGAGGTTCTGACAGTCCGGTTGAGATTATCAAAACCTCTCAGTTGGAGAGAAATCGACCGCGTCATCGATTGATCCAAGGTCTTAATCACCAATGGAATCAGAACCGGCAGGACTGACTTTAATTTCTGAATCAACGTTTTTTGCGGATTGGTTCCGCGAACTTTTTGTGCCTGCTGGATTTTCCGCATATTGCGCATCATTTCCGGCAAAATATAACACACCGACATCAGAACGTAGACGGTTTTATAAGACAATCCGGACAGTTCCAAATAGGCCGCGTTTTCTGAAATACTCGTGGTCACCATAAAAAAGCCACTGGTCAAAATAATCACCAATACTCGACAACCCAGAGTGGTGGCGTAAATCAGGCCTTCTTTGTAGAACGACACCCCAAGCACAGAAAACAGCACAGTTTGATTCTGACTGTAAAATAACCCTTGGATGATCAGCATGGTGCAAATCAGAAACAGGCTGAATCCCAGCGCCTTAAAGGTGGTAGAACTCAATTTGGAAAATAACAATAGCAGTGTTGCGACAAGAATTAATCCGGCCTGAAGCAATAAATTCATACTGGCAAAGCTCAACAACGTCATGTCCAAGATGAACAAGAGCTTAGTAATCGGATCGATCACCTGGTACCACTTGAGCTTGACCCGTGGCGCTCCAGAAATCAATGTTTTATCAGTCATCATTTATCATCTCTAAAGAAGTGCTCCATCCGCTTCGGCAGCTGACGATAGATGAAGAATGCCAGGTAGGCCACGCAGACTTTATCCAAAATATCCAAGACAAACTCATCGGTAAATGAGGCCAGCCACACTGGTACATGATTGGCAACCATTACCGCAAACAATGAGTCACCCCAAGCGATACCGGTCTGACCACCCCAAAAGATGACATTGAGAGGCGTTGAAATGACAGCTGAAACGATGGCAACAATAATAGAAGAAACAAATACTCGTCGCGCTGACGAGAACCACCCATTGGCGTGCAAAACTCCGACAGCAATCCCAATTCCGATACTGGTAATCGCATACACGGTTGAAATTGGCGATAAGGTCAGCCCATAGATCACGTTGTTGATGAAACCACTAATGGCACCGGCAACCGGCCCAGCCAACATGCTGGTAAGAAAGGTTCCCAAAGACCCCAGCCAAACGGGCAACTTTAACCCCTCCGCCAAGGCTTTGGCAACATAGTTAATCCCCACGGCAGCGGGAATCAAAGTCATGGTGGCAGCACTTAACTTAAATTTCCACATACTGGTACGATGAATCGGTTCTGTTTTCATAATCTTCTCCTTTTGTTTTTAAAGAGCCGTGTCTGGATAGACTTTCGGACGCAACGCTCTATTATATATCTACTGAACTGTCTATACACAAGATTTCCATCCTTAGTCGACATGAGCTGGAAAATCCTTATTTGTTAAGTAGTTCACAACACATTATACACCAATTTTGTGAATAGTCAAGTGTATTTACAGTAAAATTTTAGAAAATCCTGAAAATTTCCTCTTATTTTCCATTTAAAAATGAAAATCATTAATTCTGACACCAAAAAAGCCCAGACGAAATTGTCTGAGCATTCTTCTAGTTAGTCGTTTAAGGAAGTTGGGTTCAGCATTTTTAAGTTATTTATTCAACAAACCTTGTTCTTGTAGAAATTCCTTGGCTACTTGTTCTGCTGACTTGCCTTCGACACCCACTTGATAGTTAAGTTGGCTCATCTGACTTTCTGTAATCTTACCAGCCAATTTATTAAGAACTCTTTCCAACTCTGGATGTTTCTTGAGAAGAGCTTCTTTCATCAGTGGTGCCCCTTGATAAGGCGGGAAGAGTTGTTTGTCATCTTCCAAGACCTGTAAATCATAACGCTCCAATTCCGCATCAGTCGAATAGGCGTCCGTGATTTGAATATCACCTGACTGAATAGCCTGATAACGAAGAGCTGGCTCCATAGTCGCTACATTTAGATTGAGACCATACATTGATTGCAAGCCCTTATTTCCATCCTCACGGTCGTTAAACTCAAGCGTAAAACCTGCCTTCAACTGCCCTTCCACTTTTTTCAAGTCCGAAATGGTCTTCAAACCATATTCTTGAGCAATCTTTTTCGGAACAGCTACAGCATAGGTATTTTGATAAGACATGGGTTTGAGATAGGCTAGATGATCCTGCTTGGCAATGCCATCACGCGCCACCTGATAAACCTGCTCTGGCTCATGACCCACCTTGGGTGATGGTTGAAGCAAACTTTCAGTAACCGTACCAGTAAATTCAGGATAGATGTCAATATCACCTTTTTTCAGAGCTTCATAAAGGAAACTTGTTTTCCCAAAATTTGGTTTAACAGTCGCAGTCATGCTGGTATTTTCTTCAATAAGGAGTTTATACATATTGGCCAAAATTTCTGGTTCCGGTCCCAATTTCCCAGCAATAACCAAGTTTTCTTTCTCTTTTTGAGCCAATAGAGCTGGGCTATAAGACAGACCGAGCAATATAGTCACCAAGGCAAAGCCAGAAAAAATCGTCCGCAATTTTGCTTTTTCCATCACTTTTAGCAGGAAGTTAAAGGCAATGGCAAGCACTGCAGAAGAAAGGGCCCCAATCAAAATCAGACTGGCATTATTACGGTCAATTCCCAAAAGGATAAAGGACCCCAGTCCTCCCGCCCCAATCAAGGCCGCCAAAGTTGCCGTACCGATAATTAAGACCGCTGCCGTCCGAATCCCAGACATCATAACAGGCATAGCAAGTGGAATTTCAAACTTCTTGAGACGCTCCCACCTAGTCATCCCAAAGGCAATCCCAGCCTCTTGCAAACTCGGGTCAATTCCCTTCAGCCCAGTGATGGTATTTTGCAAAATCGGAAAAATCGCATAAATCACTAATGCTGTCAAGGCCGGCAAGGTTCCAATTCCCATCAAGGGGATAAAGAGTCCCAACAAGGCAAGAGACGGGATAGTCTGGAAAATCCCTGCAATCTGCAAAACCCAGTCCGCCATCTTTTCATGATAACGAAGAAATACCGCTAAGGGGACTGCAATAAAAATAGCTAGTAACAGGGTCAAAAGCGACAACTGCAAATGTTGAGATAGAGCTGTCAACCAATCACTAAAACGATCCTGAAAAGTTGCAATTAAATTAGTCATGAACACTACCTCCAAACAAGTCTGCTACAAATTCTGTGGCAGGAGCTTTTAAAATAGTCTCGGAATTCGCCACCTGACGAATCTCTCCATCCTGCAAGACAGCAATACGATCCGCCAACTTCAAGGCCTCATCCGTATCATGGGTTACAAAAATAGTTGTCATCCCAAACTCTTTATGCAATTCTTTAGTAAGAACCTGCAACTGTTTTCTCGAAATAGCATCCAAGGCTGAAAAGGGTTCATCCATGAGCAAAATCTTGGGTTGACCAATCATAGCTCGAACAATACCAACTCGTTGCTGTTCTCCACCAGATAATTCACTCGGAAGTCTATGCCCATACTCAGCTACTGGTAATCCAACTTTTGCCAAAAGCTCTTCTGTTTTTTGAGCAATTTCTTCCTTAGTCCAACCCTTCATTTCAGGGATCAGAGCAATATTTTCCTCAACTGTTAGATTGGGAAAGAGAGCAATAGCCTGTAAAACATATCCAGTAGAAAGCCGGAGTTCACGCTCATCATAGTCTTTGATGCGCTTTCCATCCATATAAATATTTCCATCAGTTGGTTCCAAGAGACGGTTAATCATCTTAATCATGGTCGTCTTACCTGACCCAGAAGGCCCAACTAAAACCATGAACTCCCCATTCTCAATCTTTAAATTGACATCTCTCAAGACATCTTTTTCTGTATATCGTAGTGCTACATTTTTGTATTCAATCATGTTCTTCCTCTTTTAAAACTTATCTCTATTGATCAAGGATTCTATCTTAGGCAAAACTTCCTTATTATCCCAATACTCCACAATTTTCCCGTTTTCTAGACGGAAGATATCGCACTGGGCACAGGCATCACCATCAATTTGAGTCTGACCAGAGCTAACCACATAGTTTCCTTATCCTAAGAGTTGGAAAACAAAGTAAAAAGTGACCTTTGCTTATAAACAGCTAATTTGATCTATCTTAAACCTCATTTTCCTTCTCTTTCAAATTAGCCAAAATTCTTTCTTGAAAACCTTCAAACTGACGAATTTCTTCCTTTGAAAATCCTTTGTAAAAAATCGTATCCAATTTCTGACTGACTCGATCCCCCACTTCTTTTTGGGCCAGCCCCAACTCTGTTAAAACCAAATACTTCTTACGCTTATCTTCTCCACATGGACTAATCGTTACAAGATTTTGTTCCTCTAGTTTTTTAATCATCGTCGTCAGTGTATTATTAGCAAGCCCAGTTTCCAGAGCAATATCTGTCGCAGTTGCACAGCCAGTTTCACTATTCCATAAAACCGCTAAAATCTTTCCCTGCTCACTCCTATAAAGAGCTTCAGGGTCTTGGCTCAGTAACTTTTGAAAAATCCGCCCATTCAACAAACGAATATGATGGGCTACCAAATGACTATCTTTCATGACACCTCCAATTTATTTCCATATCGAAATGAATAAAACAATTGTAACACTCATCGTTCCAACTGTCAACTATTTCGATTTGGAAATAATTTTTCCCAGTAAAAAAATCTCCTACTCAAGGTAGAAGATTTCAATCTTATAAACTTAATCCGTCATATCTGATACCAAAGTTCGATGCTCCAATGGAATACTGCACATAACTAGCAAGAAAATGAAACCTGACTGAATCCAGAAGAGGGCCAAGTCAAAGATTCCATGCACAGCAACCACTGTAAGAAAAGATAGATAAAGACCGATAATCGGGCGTTTCCCCGACTCCTGACTCATATCCATCATCAAGCGAACAGGAGCAAGAGAAGACAAAACTAATAAAATAGTCCCCACAATTCCGTAACTCAGAATCGTATCGATATATAGACTGTGAGCATGTTCATGATAAGGAGCATTTATTCTAGGATAAGAGTGCATATAGGTCAATGGCCCCTCACCCCAAAAAGGATTTTGCTTAAACAAGGCCATCCCAGCATCCCAGATAGAAATGCGTTCTTCCATAGAAGAATCTAAAGTCCCCATCCGAACTCCCAAATCACTGGAAAAGAGGAAGCTCAAGCCAATCGCAAAGACCCCAATACTAAGCCAAAAGGCCTTCCAGTTTTTAATGGTCGTAAAGAGATAGATGATTGCTCCAGCGATAATAGCAGGAAAGGCAGTTCGATTTTGAGTAAAGTTCAATCCAAAGAGATTCACAAAGCCTGCAATCACACAGAATACTTTCAACCAATTCAACTTGGTCGTTGTAAACAGATAGAAGGCAATCATGATACAGAAACAACAAATAATTCCATAATAATTAGGATTAAAGAAGGTCACTTCTGCACGATTCTGATGCCACACCTGCATATTGGGTGAAAGAAAAGCATAGTTGAATTTCTTCACAATTTGGAAATGTTCTAAACTCGCAAAAGCAGCTGACAAGACGCTACCAAACAAGACGAGCTGCAAAATCAATCGAAAGAATTTATGTGATAAAATCGACTGATAATGCAAAAAGAAAACAGTAAATAGAAAAATTCCTACCGAAGCCACAAGACCCATCCAATTTTGTGCAAAAACGGATATAACAGTACTATAGCCAAGAAAAAGAAGCAGCATCGGATGCTCCCCCATTTTCTGAAGAATACTTTTCATGTCTCCTGTGAAAATTAAACTGATAATATATAAACAGAATACAACTACAAAAAGATAAAAGGGTAAAAAGATACTCAGGATAATCCCCAATAAAATCAGCTCTTTACTAGACAACCCTTTCAGCTTTTCAATAAAGCCTATTGATTTCAAAATGAATCCTTTCTCTCCAAATCAATTGATTCAGATAATAGTAAGCTACCCTTTATTGTACCACTTTTTTAGCAATTTGAAAACAAAGGAAACGTTTCCCTAGGTAAAAAAGTGAGCAAAAATACTGAGATTTCACAACTCAAGCTTAATGACTAGATTCACTCCAAAAAATCGTGCCGAAAATACTAGGCATATGTTAAAATAGTAGTAATAAAATAAAGATTAGAAGGAACTATCCAAACTATATTTAAATCATTTACAATTCCTAAAGAAAGGAAACACTATGAAATCCTACCAAGCTGTCTACCAAATTCTAGCAAAAGAAACCGATTATATCAGCGGAGAAAAAATCGCAGAAGAACTATCCCTCAGCCGAACATCAATTTGGAAAGCCATCAAGCGGCTAGAACAAGAAGGCATTGAAATTGATAGTATCAAAAACAAAGGCTATAAACTGGTGAATGGAGACCTTATTCTTCCAGAGATTCTAGAAGAAAATCTTCCAATTAAAGTCAGCTTTAAACCCGAAACAAGATCAACACAACTCGATGCAAAAGAAGCAATTGATTTAGGGAATGAAGCAAACACCCTCTATATAGCTTCCTATCAAACAGCAGGTCGAGGTCGATTTCAACGTTCTTTCTACTCACCACAAGGTGGCATTTATATGACGCTCCATCTTAAACCAAATCTCCCCTACGACAAATTACCCTCCTACACACTACTTGTAGCCGGAGCTGTCTACAAAGCCATTAAGAACCTAACTTTAATAGATGTCGACATAAAATGGGTCAATGATATCTACCTAAACAATCATAAAATTGGAGGAATTCTCACTGAAGCAATGACCTCTGTAGAAACAGGCTTAGTCACAGATATCATTATTGGAGTAGGAATCAACTTTACTATTAATGATTTCCCACAAGAATTAAAAGAAAAAGCTGCTAGCTTATTTAAAACTACAGCTCCAATAACAAGGAATGAATTAATCATAGAAATCTGGCGTGCTTTCTTCGAAACACCAGCAGATGAGTTATTATACCTATATAAAAAACAGTCATTCGTGCTTGGAAAAGAAGTTGCTTTCACACTGGACAAAAAAGACTACAAGGGACTTGCTAAAGATATCTCTGAAAATGGAAAACTTTTAGTACAATGTGATAACGGAAAAGAAATCTGGCTCAATAGCGGAGAAATTTCACTCAAGAGTTGGAAGTAGTAATAAATAAGCACAACCATAAAAACGACAATATATAAAGATTTTAGCTTTTCTGCAGCCCACTACAGTTGACAAAGAGCGCAAAAAAACTTCAGATAAGTAATCCAATTAAGTTTTACAAATCTGAAGTTTTTATTCTACTATTCTTAAAAATACAAAAAAAAGAGAGTTATAAACCCTCATTAAAACGGAGAATAAGGGATTCGAACCCTTGCGCCAGTTACCCGACCTAACGATTTAGCAAACCGTCCTCTTCAGCCTCTTGAGTAATTCTCCAATTAATGGGCACGAGTGGACTCGAACCACCGACCTCACGCTTATCAGGCGTGCGCTCTAACCACCTGAGCTACGCGCCCAAGTTAAAAACTTGGTAATTTGAACAAAGTTCAAAGCGGGTGACGAGAATCGAACTCGCGACAACAGCTTGGAAGGCTGTAGTTTTACCACTAAACTACACCCGCATACATACTATAAGTAAAAATGGCGCGAGACGGAATCGAACCGCCGACACATGGAGCTTCAATCCATTGCTCTACCAACTGAGCTACCGAGCCTTATTGCGGGAGCAGGATTTGAACCTACGACCTTCGGGTTATGAGCCCGACGAGCTACCGAGCTGCTCCATCCCGCGTTAATACAAAAGGAGGATGTGGGATTCGAACCCACGCACGCTTTTACACGCCTGACGGTTTTCAAGACCGTTCCCTTCAGCCGGACTTGGGTAATCCTCCATAATATTCAAATGGACCTTGTAGGACTTGAACCTACGACCACTCGGTTATGAGCCGAGAGCTCTAACCAGCTGAGCTAAAGGTCCAACAAGATCATTATAGCGGCGAAGGGGATCGAACCCCCGACCTCCCGGGTATGAACCGGACGCTCTAGCCAGCTGAGCTACACCGCCATATATCGGGAAGACAGGATTCGAACCTGCGACACCTTGGTCCCAAACCAAGTACTCTACCAAGCTGAGCTACTTCCCGAGTTAAATAGAAAAATGCACCCTAGAGGAGTCGAACCTCTAACCGCCTGATTCGTAGTCAGGTACTCTATCCAGTTGAGCTAAGGGTGCTCTATATTATGCCGAGGACCGGAATCGAACCGGTACGATCGTTACCAATCGCAGGATTTTAAGTCCTGTGCGTCTGCCAGTTCCGCCACCCCGGCCTCTCTAAGCGAACGACGGGATTCGAACCCGCGACCCCCACCTTGGCAAGGTGGTGTTCTACCACTGAACTACGTTCGCACTGTTTTCTTCTATCTAAAAATGCCGGCTACATGACTTGAACACGCGACCCTCTGATTACAAATCAGATGCTCTACCAACTGAGCTAAGCCGGCTCATTTATTATATCTTAATGCGGGTTAAGGGACTTGAACCCCCACGCCGTTAAGCGCCAGATCCTAAATCTGGTGCGTCTGCCAATTCCGCCAAACCCGCAGATATGACCCGTACTGGGCTCGAACCAGTGACCCATTGATTAAAAGTCAATTGCTCTACCAACTGAGCTAACGAGTCTAAAATAACTTACGTTATTCTAACGGTCCCGACGGGAATCGAACCCGCGATCTTCGCCGTGACAGGGCGACGTGATAACCGCTACACTACGGGACCT
>NZ_JAPVZM010000009.1:0-86161 GCF_041432335.1 Streptococcus sp. 20925_1_24
AAATGAACTTGAGTTACCAAGTTCATTTTTTATGTTTTCTTAAGGGGCAAAACTGATGCAGACTGCTTCTGGGACATGGAAGTCGTTGGAAAGTTCTGCTAGACGTCCAGTTTCAGAATTGCGTTTAAAGACGGTTACATTGTCAGAGTCCTGATGGACAGCAATGACAAATTCTTGGTCTGGTGTCAAATCAAAATCACGTGGAGTCTGACCATGTGTCGGAACGATTTCTAACAACTCTAAGCTACCGTCCGCAAGAATTGTATATACTGCGATAGAATCATGACCACGGTTAGAAGCGTAGAGGTATTTACCATCTTTAGAGAGACGAATAGCAGCAGTACCATTAAAGCCTTCATAACCGTCTGGTAGAGTTGAAATGACTTGCATGCGTTCAAATTCGCCAACACCATCGTAGATTAGAACCTCGATAGTGCTATTGAGTTCACAAATGAGATAAGCGATTTTATAGTGGTTATGGAAAACGATATGGCGTGAGCCTGATCCTGGCTGGCTGTGATAGGTATAGAGTTTAGATAATTTCCCTTCTCGATCAAGGTCATAAGTGATGACTTGGTCAGTACCCAAATCACAGGTCACTAGATAGTGGTCAGGTGTTAAATCTGTAAAGTGAACGTGGGGAGAAGCTTGATTTTCATGTGGACCTTGGCCACTGTGTTGATCCACATCACTAAGTAGAAGACTACCGTCTTTCTGACGTTTATAAACAAGGACCTGTCCTTTATGGTAGTTGGCTGCATAGACCAAATCACGTTTTTCATCAACGGCAACATAACAGTGGGGAGCTCCTTCTTCAACGACATGATTTAATAAAGTCCCGTCAGTTTGATAGGCTGCAATTCCCCCCTTGTCATCTTGACTACCAACAGTGTATAAATGTTGGTGCTGGTCAAAAGCAAGGTAGGTTGGACTTGGCTCAGTAGCAAAAAGTTCTAGGTTTGAAAGCAGACCAGTTTCTGTATCAAAGTCCGCCTTGTAAATCCCTTGGGAAGTACGACGCGTATAAGTTCCAAAATAAACAGTTTCTTTCATAACTTTACCTCTATATAAAGATAAGACTATTATATCACAAAAATGCTAGTATGAAAAAATCAAGCTTGGCAAGAGATTTTCCACATTCTTTTCATGATAATATTAAGAATGTTTTCATTGATTTACTTAATAAAAGTGCTATAATAATCTTATACAAATTGCAAAGGAGTTTGTTTATGAAAAAACGTGTTTTCTTAGCAGCAGGAGTTGCTGTACTCTCGGCAGCTGTCCTAGCAGCGTGTTCATCTGGTAATGGTAATAAGGATGCTACTAAGCCAGTGACTTATGCCTATGTATTTTCATCAGATCCTTCGACTCTGGATTATACAGTTTCTGGAAATGTCAGCACTAAACAGGTCACAGGTAACGTTATTGACGGTTTGCTTGAAAATGACCAATATGGGAATCTTGTTCCATCAGTTGCAGAAGATTGGACTGTTTCCAAAGATGGTTTGACCTATACCTATAAAATCCGTCAGGGTATCAAATGGTATACCAATGAGGGGGAAGAGTATGGTGAAGTCAAGGCTCAAGACTTTGTGACTGGTCTGAAACACGCAGCAGATAAGAAATCACAGGCTCTTTATCTTGTACAGGATTCTATCAAAGGATTGGATGACTATGTAAATGGGAAAACAACAGATTTTTCTAGTGTTGGGGTAAAAGCAACTGACGATTATACTGTAGTCTATACTTTGAATCATCCAGAATCTTTCTGGAATTCAAAAACAACAATGGGAGTCCTTGCACCAGTTAATGAAGACTTTTTAGCTTCTAAAGGAGATGACTTTGGTAAACCAACTGATGTAACGAGCATTCTATACAATGGGCCTTATCTCCTCAAAGGTCTTACATCTAAGTCTTCTATCGAAATGACCAAAAATCAAAACTACTGGGATAAACAAAATGTCTTTATTGATGATATCAAGTTATCCTTCTTTGATGGTCAAGATGCAGACTCCCTAGGACGCGGTTTTGATGAGGGACATTATCCAGCTGCGCCTCTCTTTAAAAACTCTGCCAACTATGAACGTCTAAAAGAAAAATACAAGGATAATATTGTGTATGGTCAACAGCGTGGAGGAGTTTTTTATATCTCAACCAATATCGACCGTGTAAATTACAATCACACTGCTAAAACAAGTGATGCAGAAAAAACTTCTACTAAGAAAGCCTTGTTAAACAAAGATTTCCGTCAAGCCTTGGCTTTTGCGGTAGATCGTAAAGCAGGGATCTCTCAAGTATTTGGTGATGAAGTAGGACCTCGTAAGTTACGGACAAGTTTCACTCCTCCAACATTTGTACAAGTAGGAGATCAAACATTTGGTCAAGTTACTAAGACAGAATTGGATAAATTGGATAATGTCTGGAAAGATGTCAGCCTTGATGATGCCCAAGATTCACTTCATAATGTAGACAAGGCTAAGGCTAAGTTTGAATCTGCTAAGAAAACTCTTCAAGCTGATGGAGTACAGTTCCCAATTCATTTAGATTTGCCAATTTCTTCATCAAATCCAGATTTTATTCGTCAGGTTCAGTCTTATAAACAATCCATCGAGGAAGCCTTAGGCTCTGAAAATGTGGTTGTTGACATTCAACAGGTTTCTGATGATGAATTGGGAAGTATGACTGTTCTAGCTACTTCCAATGCAAATACTGACTGGGATATTAATGCAGTCAGTGGTTGGAATCCAGACTTTGCTGATCCATCGACTTATCTAGATGTATTTGATCCAACTTCAGGTCCAAGCCTCCTAGGTGCTCTTGGTGTGGCACCAGGAACAGACAATCCAGTTATTAAAACAGTTGGATTGGATAAATACAAAGAACTGATTGATGATGCAAATAGTGAGAAAACAGACCTTCAAAAACGTTATTCCAAATATGCTAAGGCCCAAGCTTGGTTGTCAGATAGTGCACTTGTTATTCCAGTATACTCTGATGGTGCTCAAATGCTAGTGACGAAAATGGTTCCTGGCAGTGGTGCCGGTGGCTGGGTAGGTGATAAGACTAGTGAAAATAGCTACAAGTATCTGAAAATCCAAGATAAGATTGTCACTACTAAAGAAATGGATGAGTTCCGTAAGAAGTTTGCTGATGAAAAAGCCAAATCCAATGCTGATTATCAGAAGAACTTAGACCGTCATATTCAAGACTAATCGAATCTCCTCTTTTGAGGAGATTTTTTATGTAGTGGTCTTCATGTAAGCACTTTAAAAAAGAGTTATTTTGTTTCAAAAATGGTATAATGGGAGAACAATAGAAAGGAAGTATTTATGGATCAAAAAGAGAAACATTTTAGCCTATCTTGGTTTTTTAAGTGGTTTTTAGATAACAAAGCCATTACGGTATTTTTGGTAACCTTGTTACTTGGCTTAAATCTTTTTATTTTAAGCAAGATTAGTTTTCTATTTTCACCTGTTTTAGACTTTTTGACAGTCGTGATGTTGCCAGTCATTCTATCTGGTTTGCTATATTATTTATTAAATCCTATTGTTGATTGGATGGAAAAACGCAAAATCAATCGTGTTATCGCAATCAGTATTGTCTTTGTCATCATCGCTCTCTTTATCATTTGGGGCTTGGCAGTAGCTATTCCAAATCTGCAACGTCAAGTTTTAACATTTGCAAGAAACGTACCAATATACCTCGAAGATGCTGACAGAGTTATTGACGATTTGGTAACCAAGCGTTTATCAGATGATTTCAGACCACAGTTAGAGCAAGTTTTGACAAACTTCTCAAGTCAGGCTACAGTTTGGGCAAGTAAGGTTTCATCTCAGGCTGTTAACTGGGTTAGCGCTTTTATTAGTGGGGCATCTCAAGTGATTGTTGCCTTGATTATCGTTCCTTTCATGCTCTTTTATCTCTTGCGTGATGGGAAAGGCTTGCGTCACTATTTGACCCAATTCATGCCAACGAAATTGAAAGAACCTGTTGGACAAGTTTTATCAGATGTGAATCAACAGTTGTCTAACTATGTTCGAGGGCAAGTGACAGTGGCTATTATTGTAGCAGTAATGTTTATCGTCTTCTTTAAGATCATTGGTCTACGCTATGCGGTTACGCTGGGTGTTACTGCTGGTATCTTAAATCTGGTTCCTTATCTTGGTAGTTTCCTAGCCATGCTTCCTGCCCTAGTATTGGGTTTGATTGCTGGTCCAGTCATGCTTTTGAAAGTAGTGATTGTCTTTATCGTAGAACAAACTATTGAAGGCCGTTTTGTCTCTCCATTGATTTTGGGAAGTCAATTAAACATCCATCCCATTAATGTTCTCTTTGTCTTGTTAACTTCGGGCTCTATGTTTGGTATCTGGGGAGTCTTGCTCGGTATTCCGGTTTATGCCTCTGCAAAGGTTGTGATTTCAGCGATTTTTGAATGGTATAAGGTAGTTAGTGGTTTATATGAACTAGAAGGAGAGGAAGTCAAGAGTGAACAATAGTCAACAGATGTTACAGGCTTTGGAGGAGCAAGATTTAACCAAGGCTGAGCATTATTTCGCTAAAGCTTTAGAAAATGATCCAAGTGACCTTCTTTATGATTTAGCCAACTATCTAGAAGGAATTGGTTTTTATCCTCAGGCAAAGGAAATTTACCTGAAAATCGTAGAGGACTTTCCAGAGGTTCATCTTAATCTAGCAGCTATTGCTAGCGAGGATGGTCAAATCGAAGAAGCCTTTGCCTATCTAGAGGAAATCCAAGCTGACAGTGACTGGTATATTTCGGCTTTGGCTCTGAAAGCAGACCTTTACCAGATGGAAGGTTTGACAGATGTGGCGCGTGAGAAGTTGCTGGAGGCTTTGACCTACTCAGAGGATCCTCTCTTGATATTGGGCTTGGCAGAGTTGGATAGTGAGTTGGAAAATTACCAAGAGGCTATTCAAGGCTATGCTCAGTTAGATAATCGTACTATTTATGAGCAAACAGGTATTTCTACCTATCAACGGATTGGCTTTGCCTATGCTCAGTTAGGGAGATTTGAAACGGCCACAGAGTTTTTAGAAAAAGCCCTGGAGTTAGAATACGATGATTTAACAGCTTTTGAGTTAGCCAGTCTTTACTTTGATCAAGAAGAATACCAAAAAGCTGTCCTCTACTTTAAGCAACTTGATACCATTTCACCTGATTTTGAAGGCTATGAGTATGGTTACAGTCAGGCCTTACATAAGGAACATCAAGTTCAAGAAGCTCTGCGTATTGCTAAGCAGGGCTTGGAGAAAAATCCCTTTGAAACTCGTCTCTTGCTAGCTGCTTCACAATTCTCTTATGAACTGCATGATGCTAGTGGTGCAGAAAATTATCTCCTTACTGCTAAAGAAGATGCTGAGGATACGGAAGAAATCTTACTCCGTCTAGCAACTATTTATCTGGAGCAGGAACGTTATGAAGACATTCTAGACTTGCAAAGTGAGGAGCCAGAAAATCTCTTGACCAAGTGGATGATTGCTCGTTCCTATCAAGAAATGGACGATTTGGATACTGCCTATGAGCTTTACCAAGAGTTGGCAGTAGATTTAAAGGACAATCCAGAGTTTCTGGAACACTATATCTATCTCTTGCGTGAATTGGGCTACTTTGAGGAAGCAAAAGTCAATGCACAAGCTTACTTAAAACTGGTTCCAGATGATGTGCAAATGCAAGAATTGTTTGAGACATTGTAAGAATCCATTAGTTACAGAAAACTGCAAGTTATTACTAGAGGGTAACTGCGGTTTTTTGTTTTAAAAAGGACAATTTTCAACTAATATATTCTCTTGAAAAAGTTTCAACTAGGACTATAATATAAAATTATGAGTGATAGAGGAGGAAAATAATGCTTGATACGATAGCTCTACCGATTGAAGTCCGATATATTATTCTCATTTTATTATCTTGTTTTTCTGGTTTTATCATTGGCTATGAAAGAAAGTCTAAGCACAAGCAGGCTGGGAGAAAGACTCATATCTTAGTTGCCTTAACTGCAACTTTAATGATGATTTTATCAAAAGAAGCTTTCTTGGATACGCCTAATGATGATACTTCTAGGGTTGCGGCCCAAATTGTCAGTGGAATTAGTTTCATTGGCGGTGGTATTATTTTCATGAGGGATAAAAAAATCAGTGGTATCACCACAGCAGTTGGTATTTGGGTAACTGCAGGTATTGGGATGGCGATTGGAGCAGGTTTTGCTTTTCTAGGCTTATTTTGCAGTTTAATTGTTGTCTCTGTTCAGAAAAGTAGCTCCAAATTTTTGAAAAGCGATACTCATTATCATATCAGAATGACTGGATTTGTAACCAATAAACCTTCAATAGATACCTTGAATATTCTCATTGAACAGAAGGGATTTTACAATCTAAATATTGACATGGATAGGAATGAAAGTGGTTATAATCTTACGATTAGAGCAGATCACGATAAATCCATTTCTTACAAAAATATGGCTGAGCTTTTATGGAAATGTGACGAGAATTTTTATATAAATCAGGTTAAGATTGTTTCATTAGAAGGATAGAGTTTTGTTTTCATAGCAAAACTCTGATTGGTGAATGGGGAAAGATACTTCTTATTCCCTATACTATGTATCAGGAGGAATTGACATAAAAGCATCAGATTAGCGTAGATAACATAATGAACTGGGGATATCTTGAAAACAAAGATTAGTTTATAAGATTTGGAACCGTTTTCTATCACAATCTTTCGGGAAAGTAGTTGCTAAAAGATGTAAAAATTGATAGAATAAGGATTGTCTAAAAAATTTTAAGGAGAATCTATCAAATGGATTTCACATGGGCAATTAAATATGCCACTGAATTTTTGGGAACTGCTATTTTGATCATTCTTGGAAATGGTGCAGTTGCCAACGTTGAACTTAAAGGTACGAAAGGTCACCAAAGTGGCTGGATCGTTATCGCTGTTGGTTATGGTATGGGGGTTATGATCCCAGCCTTGATGTTTGGTAACGTATCTGGTAACCACATCAACCCAGCCTTCACTCTTGGACTTGCAATCAGCGGTCTTTTCCCTTGGGCTCAAGTTGCGCCTTATATCATCGCACAAGTTTTGGGTGCTATCTTTGGTCAAGCCTTGGTTGTGGCAACACACCGCCCATACTACTTGAAAACTGAAAATCCAAACAACATTTTGGGTACTTTCTCAACAATTTCAAGTTTGGATAATGGTACAAAAGAATCACATTTTGCAGCAACTGTTAATGGTTTTGTAAATGAGTTTGTTGGATCATTTGTTCTTTTCTTTGCAGCCCTTGGAATGACTAAAAACTTCTTTGGTTCTGAAGTGCTTCAATACATGAAACAAATGGCTAGTCAAGCAGGTCAAAATGTTGACTTTTCTGATTTAGCAATCAAAGCCCAAGTAGCACCACATACTGCTTCAGGACTTTCAGTAGCTCACTTGGCACTTGGATTCCTTGTTATGGCCTTGGTAACATCACTTGGTGGACCTACAGGACCTGCCTTGAACCCAGCCCGTGACTTGGGACCACGTCTCCTTCATGCTTTCCTTCCAAAATCAGTTCTTGGTGAGCACAAAGGCGATTCAAAATGGTGGTACTCTTGGGTACCAGTAGTAGCACCGATCGCAGCAGCAATTGCGGCAGTAGCTATTTTCAAATTCCTTTACTTATAAGAAATTGAGTTCTCTATCTATTGTAATGGATTGAAGAAAAATTAAAAACGCATAATATTTAGGTGTTCAAGACCTGATATTATGCGTTTTGTTGTAGGAATAATTACTTCATTTTCTCCTGAAATTGAGTTTTTCCCCAGCCTTTTTGTAGTTTATATGGTCGTCCTTAATCAGCTTTCGCGATAAGCTTTAATACTGTGACTATACCATTCTTGCATTTCTTTTGATGGTGGTGTCATATAATCGCCATACATCTGGGTTAAAAATTGGTCATATTTTTTAGGAACTGGTAACATACGGCCTTCAAACTCAGTTAAGATGAGTTCTTTAAAGGTATCAACTGGGAAGACTTCTTTCATACCTTCCTTACCAATCCCAATTCCTCCTTCATATTGAGGAGTGTTGGTTGTAGCATTTTTGACTAGTTGATCAATTTTCTTGTAAAAGTAACGGGGATTGACCAATCGGAGGGCGTACCAGCTACATAATCTTAGAAAATCTTTTAATTTGCTATCACCGTGAACTGCGCGTGATTTTTTGATATAAGCTAGTTGACGAAGGGCTACATACTTATAACTCTTGTCGACAATGCTCAAGTCTGTAAAGCGATCAATTGGGAAGACATCGATAAAGAGACTGGTGTCATGACGCTTGTACTTAACATGGTCTTCGATAACAGTAGAAGTGTCCAAAATCGATGCGAAATTATGGAAGTACCAAGAAGATGTATCGTAGGAAAGAACCTTGTAGCGAGGGTGATTTTCTTCCTCAATAATCTTCAATAAGCGCTCATAATCTTCACGATAAAGGGAAATATCAATATCATCGTCCCAGGGAATCATACCTTTGTGGCGGATAGCTCCAAGCATGGTTCCATAACTTAGAAAATAAGGAATATCATGTTTCTTACAAGTCTCATCAATATAGTCTAGCAGGGCTAGTTGAATTTCTTTAATTTCTTCTTTTTCTAAATATTGCATCCTAATCCTCCAATTTATAAGCGTGAAATTCATGACTGTAGAAGCGTTTTTCTTCTGGTGGTAGGGTCATATAATCTCCATAAAATTGTGTCAAAATAGTATCAAATTTTTCTGGCGCAGGAAGGGTCAAATTCTCAAAGGGTAAATCGATTGTTTTATCGAAGGTACCACTTGGGAAGACTTCCTTTTCCTTAAATTTAGAAGGGATAAAAGCCATATACTGCCCATTTTCACGACTATATTTTTGAATTTCTTTCTCGATTTTATGTGCGAAATAACGAGGAGAAACAGGTCGAAGGAGTAACCAGAAGGCTGTTCGTATCCAATCTTTTAAGAGGCTATCTTTATAGACAATATTTTTATGTTTACTGAAAGACAGAAGTTTGAAGCTTTCCAGCTTATAACAAATATCAATGACCTTAGGGTCATCAAAGCGATCCATAGGGAAAATATCGATAAAAACACCTGACTCATAGGTTTTTGTATTCCGAGTATCAATAATTTTAGTTGTACTGTCGGTCATTTTGATAAAGTTGTTAAAGTAGTTCTTATCAGTTTCTAAGGAAAGGAGCTTATATTTGCTTTTTTCCTTTTGAAAAATGTTTATAAATCGTTGGTAGTCTTCTCGAGGCATGGACAGATCAATATCGTCGTCCCAAGGAATAAAGCCCTGATGTCGAACCGCCCCAATCAGAGTACCGTAGTTAATAATATAGTTGATATTGTGCTTTTTACAGAGAGTATCAATATAATCCAAAATTTCTAATTCAATTTGTTTGGCATCTTCAATGGTTAGTTGTTTCATTCTATACTCCTAAGATTTTTTGAATTTATTTTTTAAGGCTAGGACATGGTTTAAAAATTCATAGAAAATGCTATCTTTGGTGAAGACAAGTAGACCAATATAAGAGATGGCTGATAGCAAGACAATTAAACCAGTATTAATCAAAAATGGCAAATTAATGACCATATCCACGGGATACAAGAAATTAATCAGGAAATAAATTCCTACAAAGGAAAGTGAAAAGAGCGAGTATCGAACAGTATAGCTAAAGATATGTCCTAAGTGGATGAGTTGTTTTCTATGGATGAAAATGATATAGAAAACAAGTAGAGAGGCCTCTGATAGCATAGTTGTCAGTAAGTAGTATTCAGGAGCCACGATGTGGTTGAAAAAGAGGAGACTATTTAAGCCCAAATTGAGTAATCCTGCAAAGACTGTATAGACTGTGATTCGTTTTTCATAGCCATTTGTAAAGAGAATTTGGGAACCAAGAATGGTATCCAGTGCCAGGATAATCGTGCGAAAAGCGAAGAGAGAGGTTAAGATACCGCCTCCGATATATTTTTCACTACCATAAAGTAGGATAGCATTTGGTCCTAAAACCATGAGTCCGAAACTCAGTGGAATGATAAAGAAGTTAAAGATTCGACTTCCTCTGTTAACCAGAGAAACATAGGCTTCTTTGTCTCCTTTCCCCAGATAGTAACTGAGACGAGGCACACTCACTCCGATAGCTCCTGTTACAACTCCAGCTATAACGGTCACAATTCGCTGAGCCATGGTATAGTAACTAACGTTGACATCAATCCCTGTTTTAACGAGGAAGAGACGATCCAAAAAAGTGAAGAGCATATTGGCATTAGCAAAGACCAACATGGCTGTTAGAGGGAGAAAAAGCGGTTTAAAATCACTTATGTGAATTTTAACAAGCTTAATGTCTCTTTTAATCCAAAAATAACTAATCAGATAGTTAATCAGTGTCGATAAACTCATCACAAGTGTATAGACAACAATATCGTGTTCATTTTTGACAAACAGGAAAATAGATACCAGCATCAGGATACGGATGAAGGCAGTCTTGTAAAAAAGAAAACTGTAATTTTCCAGAGCTTCATTGACCCACTCGATTGAAAAAATCTGGGCAATGAGTTGAATCCCCATAACAAGGTAGACCTTTTTGATGATTGGATTATCTGTAAAGAAGAGAGGATAGGCAAGGATATAGACAGCGGTGGTCAAAATCGTACAAGCTATGCACAAATAAAAAAGACTGGAGAAGGTTCTATTCAGATCTTTTTTGTTATCCTTGACATTACTAATGGCCCGTAAACCGTAGTTATAGACCCCATAAGTTGCAAAGGGTAAGAAAAATGACAAAATTGTGTCGACTGAGTTGAAGTAACCATAGTCAGTTCGGTCCAAGACACGCGCGACGTAGGTACCAGTTAAGATGGGAAAAATAATATTCAAGACACGAATTCCCATGTAGGATAGAGCATTTAATTTTATACTTTTCATTCAATTTACCTCGTTTTTCATTATATCATAAAGTCAGCTAATAAGAAATGAAGGGCAGTAATACTCTTCGAAAATCAAATTCAAACCACGTCAGCGTCGCCTTACCGTACTCAAGTACAGCTTACGGCTAGCTTCCTAGTTTGCTTTTTGATTTTCATTGAGTATAAGTCAAGTAATAACTTTGAAGTTTCAAAGTTTTATTTTAAGCTTTCTTTAAGAAAACTATATTATTCTGAAGAACTCTAAAATTTCACAGCCATTTATTGGTAATGACTACAGAATTCCTAGTCATTACTAGAAATGGACTAGTTTCTTTGAATAATAGAACTCCTTAAACCTTCTATTCTAGAACGGGAGGGTCGGTATTTCTTTCATGATAGGACTAGATTGTGGTATAATAGAGAGAATAAGTTTTTTTAGTAAGACAAAGGAGAAAATAGATGATTTATGCAGGAATTCTTGCTGGTGGAACTGGCACACGCATGGGAATCAGTAACTTGCCAAAACAATTTTTAGAGCTAGGTGATCGACCTATTTTGATTCATACTATTGAAAAATTTGTCTTGGAACCAAGTATTGAAAAAATTGTAGTTGGGGTTCATGGAGACTGGGTTTCTCATGCAGAAGATCTTGTAGATAAATATCTTCCTCTTCATAAGGAACGTATCATCATTACAAAAGGTGGTGCTGACCGCAATACAAGTATTGAGAAAATCATTGAAGCCATTGATGCTTATCGTCCGCTTACTTCAGAGGATATCGTTGTTACCCATGATTCTGTTCGTCCATTTATTACACTTCGCATGATTCAGGACAATATCCAACTTGCCCAAAATCATGACGCAGTGGATACAGTGGTAGAAGCGGTTGATACTATCGTTGAAAGTACCAATGGTCAATTTATTACAGATATTCCAAATCGTGCTCACCTTTATCAAGGACAAACACCTCAAACATTCCGTTGCAAGGACTTCATGGACCTTTACGGTTCTCTCTCTGCTGAAGAGAAGGAAATCTTGACAGATGCATGTAAAATATTTGTCATTAAAGGAAAAGATGTGGCCTTGGCCAAGGGTGAATATTCAAATCTTAAAATCACAACCGTAACAGATTTGAAGATTGCAAAAAGTATGATTGAGAAAGACTAGTAAAATGATTAATCAAATTTATCAACTAACTAAGCCTAAGTTTATCAATGTCAAATATCAGGAAGAGGCTATTGACCAAGAGAATCATATCCTCATCCGCCCTAACTATATGGCGGTCTGTCATGCGGATCAGCGTTACTACCAAGGAAAACGTGATCCCAAGATTTTGAATAAAAAGCTTCCAATGGCGATGATTCACGAGTCATGTGGAACCGTTATTTCTGACCCGACGGGAACCTTTGAGGTTGGTCAAAAAGTTGTCATGATTCCAAATCAGCCTCCTATGCAGAGTGATGAAGAATTCTATGAGAACTACATGACAGGGACCCATTTCTTGTCTAGTGGTTTTGATGGCTTTATGAGAGAGTTTGTTTCTCTCCCTAAAGACCGTGTGGTGGCTTATGATGCCATTGAAGACACGGTTGCAGCGATTACAGAGTTTGTCAGTGTCGGCATGCACGCTATGAATCGTCTATTGACCCTCGCTCATAGCAAGCGGGACCGAATCGCCGTTATTGGAGATGGAAGTTTAGCATTTGTGGTTGCCAATATTATCAACTATACTTTGCCAGAAGCAGAGATTGTGGTTATTGGTCGTCATTGGGAAAAATTGGAACTTTTCTCATTTGCCAAAGAATGCCATATTACTGATAATATTCCTGAAGATTTGACCTTTGACCATGCTTTTGAGTGTTGTGGTGGTGATGGTACTGGACCAGCCATTAATGACTTGATTCGCTATATTCGTCCTCAGGGAACGATTCTCATGATGGGTGTTAGCGAGTATAAAGTCAATCTCAATACACGCGATGCCTTAGAAAAAGGCTTGCTCTTGGTTGGTTCCTCTCGTTCTGGTCGCATTGATTTTGAAAATGCAATCCAAATGATGGAAGTCAAGAAATTCGCCAATCGTCTTAAAAATATCCTTTATCTAGAAGAACCTGTAAGAGAAATTAAAGATATTCACCGTGTCTTTGCAACCGATTTAAACACAGCCTTTAAAACCGTGTTTAAGTGGGAAGTATAAGTGCTGGAGGTTAATTGTGGAGAAAATCATTAAAGAAAAAATTTCTTCCCTACTTAGTCAAGAAGAGGAAGTCCTCAGTGTTGAACAACTGGGGGGAATGACCAATCAAAACTATTTGGTCAAAACAACAAATAAGCAATACATCGTTAAGTTCTTTGGTAAAGGGACAGAAAAGCTGATCAATCGTCAAGATGAAAAGTACAATCTTGAACTACTTAAAGATTTAGACCTAGATGTAAAAAATTATCTTTTTGATATTGATGCTGGTATCAAAGTAAATGAGTATATTGAATCTGCGATTACGCTTGATTCAACGTCAATCAAGACCAAATTTGATAAAATTGCTCCAATATTACAAACTATTCATGCTTCTGGCAAGGAATTAAGAGGAGAATTTGCTCCTTTTGAAGAAATCAAAAAATACGAATCTTTGATTGAGGAAAAAATCCCTTATGCCAACTATGAAGCAGTTCGAGAAGCAGTCTTCTCCTTAGAGAAAAGACTGACTGACTTAGGTGTTGACAGAAAATCTTGTCATATCGATTTGGTGCCTGAAAATTTTATTGAGTCACCTCAAGGACGACTGTATCTGATTGATTGGGAATATTCATCAATGAATGATCCAATGTGGGATCTGGCTGCCCTCTTTTTAGAATCTGAATTCACTTCTCAAGAGGAGGAAGTCTTCTTGTCTCACTATGAGAGTGACCAAACACCTGTCTCTCGTGAAAAGATTGCAATCTATAAAATTTTGCAAGATGCTATTTGGAGTCTATGGACAGTCTACAAAGAAGAGCAAGGTGCAGATTTTGGTGACTATGGTGTGAGTCGTTACCAAAGTGCTGTTAAAGGTTTGTCATATTATGGAGGTTCAGATGAAAAATAAAAATGGAGTTTCTTTTGGTCTACTCTCAGGTATTTTCTGGGGTTTAGGTCTAACGATTAGTGCTTATATCTTTTCGATTTTTACAGATTTGTCGCCCTTTGTGGTGGCCGCTGCTCACGATTTCTTGAGTATCTTTATCTTACTAGCTTTTCTCTTGGTAAAAGAAGGAAAAGTTCGTCTCTCAATTTTCTTAAATATTCGCAATGTTAGTGTTATCATCGGAGCCTTGCTAGCAGGCCCTATCGGTATGCAGGCCAATCTTTATGCGGTTAAGTATATCGGAAGTTCCTTAGCTTCATCTGTATCGGCTATTTACCCTGCGATTTCAGTTTTATTGGCTTTCTTCTTTTTGAAGCACAAGATTTCGAAAAATACTGTGTTTGGGATTGTCTTGATTATTGGAGGGATAATTGCTCAGACCTATAAGGTTGAACAGGTCAATTCCTTCTACATTGGGATTCTCTGTGCTTTGATTTGTGCTATTGCATGGGGAAGTGAGAGTGTTCTTAGCTCCTTTGCCATGGAAAGTGAATTGAGTGAAATCGAGGCTCTCTTGATCCGTCAAGTAACTTCATTCTTGTCCTATCTTGTGATTGTGCTCTTCTCTCATCAGTCATTTGCAGAAGTGGCCAATGGACAATTGCTAGGTCTTATGATTGTCTTTGCGGCCTTTGATATGATTTCCTACTTGGCTTATTATATCGCTATCAATCGCTTGCAACCAGCCAAGGCTACAGGCTTGAATGTGAGCTATGTAGTATGGACAGTCTTGTTTGCAGTTGTTTTCTTGGGTGCACCGCTAGATATGCTGACCATTATTACGTCACTTGTCGTCATTGCTGGAGTTTATATTATTATTAAAGAATAAAGGAGATTCGTGTGAAAGCCATTATCTTAGCAGCGGGCTTGGGAACTCGCTTGCGTCCTATGACTGAAAATACCCCTAAAGCCTTGGTTCAGGTTAATCAAAAACCTTTGATTGAATACCAAATTGAGTTTCTCAAAGAAAAGGGAATCCATGATATCATCATCATTGTCGGTTATCTTAAAGAACAATTCGATTACTTGAAAGAGAAATACGGTGTTCGCCTCGTTTTCAATGATAAATACGCTGACTACAATAACTTTTACTCTCTCTATCTTGTAAAAGAAGAATTGGCAAACAGCTATGTTATTGATGCCGATAATTATCTCTTTAAAAATATGTTCCGCAATGATTTGACACGTTCGACTTATTTTAGTGTTTATCGTGAAGATTGTACCAACGAATGGTTCTTGGTCTATGGAGACGACTACAAGGTTCAAGATATTACTGTTGATAGCAAGGCTGGTCGTATCCTTAGTGGTGTATCATTCTGGGATGCTCCAACTGCAGAAAAGATTGTCAGCTTTATCGACAAGGCTTATGCAAGTGGTGAATTTGTTGATCTTTATTGGGATAATATGGTTAAGGATAATATCAAAGAGCTAGATGTCTATGTTGAAGAATTAGAAGGCAATAGCATCTATGAAATCGATAGTGTCCAAGATTATCATAAATTAGAAGAAATTCTTAAAAACGAAAATTAAAGATTCCAACATCTGGCTAAAATAGTCGGATGTTTTTTGATTTTTTTACGAATAAATAGATGAGTAGAAAAAGAAATGGAGTTATTTATGAAAATCACAAACTATGAAATCTATAAGTTGAAAAAATCAGGTTTGACCAATCAACAGATTTTGAATGTCCTAGAATACGGTGAAAATGTCGATCAGGAACTTTTATTGGGTGAGATTGCAGAAATTTCAGGTTGCCGAAATCCAGCCGTTTTTATGGAACGTTATTTTCAGATAGACGATTCGCATTTGGAGAAAGAATTTCAAAAATTTCCATCTTTCTCTATTTTAGATGACTGTTACCCTTGGGATTTGAGTGAAATTTATGATGCGCCTGTACTTTTATTTTACAAGGGAAATCTTGACCTTTTGAAATTTCCTAAGGTAGCGGTCGTGGGCAGTCGTGCTTGTAGCAAACAGGGAGCTAAGTCAGTTGAAAAAGTCATTCAAGGCTTGGAAAATGAACTGGTTATCGTCAGTGGATTAGCCAAGGGCATTGACACAGCAGCTCATATGGCAGCTCTTCAGAATGGCGGAAAAACCATTGCAGTGATTGGAACAGGACTGGATGTGTTTTATCCTAAAGCCAATAAACGTTTGCAAGACTACATCGGCAATGATCATCTGGTTCTCAGTGAATATGGACCTGGCGAACAACCTCTGAAATTTCATTTTCCTGCCCGTAATCGCATCATTGCTGGACTTTGCCGTGGTGTGATTGTAGCAGAGGCTAAGATGCGTTCAGGTAGTCTCATTACCTGTGAGAGAGCAATGGAAGAAGGACGCGATGTTTTTGCTATTCCTGGTAGCATTTTAGATGGACTATCAGACGGTTGCCATCATTTGATTCAAGAAGGGGCAAAATTGGTCACCAGCGGGCAGGATGTTCTTGCGGAATTTGAATTTTAATACTCTTCGAAAATCTCTTCAAACCATGTCAGCTTCACCTTGCCGTAGGTATGGTTACTGACTTCGTCAGTCTCATCTGCAACCTCAAAGCAGTGCTTTGAGCAACCTGCGGTTAGTTTCCTAGTTTGCTCTTTGATTTTCATTGACTATAAGAAGAAAGTCCGCTTACTACACAAACTTTTCTTCTATATATTGGAGCTAAGTCTTGACAGTTATGGCAAAATGGTTTACACTTTATAAAGTTTATTACTTTGAAAAGGTGTGATACTGTGGCTACGGCAACAAAAAAGAAAAAATCAACAGTTAAAAAAAATCTAGTAATCGTGGAGTCGCCTGCTAAGGCCAAGACGATTGAAAAATATCTAGGCAGAAACTACAAGGTTTTAGCCAGTGTCGGGCATATCCGTGATTTGAAGAAATCCAGTATGTCCGTCGATATTGAAAATAATTATGAACCGCAATATATCAATATCCGAGGAAAAGGTCCTCTTATCAATGACTTGAAAAAAGAAGCTAAAAAAGCTAATAAAGTTTTTCTGGCGAGTGACCCGGACCGTGAAGGAGAAGCGATTTCTTGGCATTTGGCCCATATTCTCAACTTGGATGAAAATGATGCCAACCGTGTGGTCTTCAATGAAATCACCAAGGATGCGGTCAAAAATGCTTTTAAAGAACCTCGCAAGATTGATATGGACTTGGTCGATGCCCAACAGGCTCGACGTGTTTTGGACCGTTTGGTAGGGTATTCGATTTCGCCTATTTTGTGGAAGAAGGTCAAGAAGGGCTTGTCAGCAGGGCGCGTTCAGTCTATTGCGCTTAAGTTAATCATTGACCGTGAGAATGAAATTAATGCCTTCCAACCAGAAGAATATTGGACAATTGATGCTGTCTTTAAAAAGGGAACCAAGCAATTTCAGGCTTCCTTCTATGGAGTAGATGGCAAAAAGCTGAAACTGACTAGCAATGACGAGGTTAAGGAAGTCTTGTCTCGTCTGACTAGTAAAGACTTTTCAGTAGATCAGGTGGATAAGAAAGAGCGCAAACGCAATGCTCCTTTACCCTATACCACTTCATCTATGCAGATGGATGCTGCCAATAAAATCAATTTCCGTACTCGAAAAACCATGATGGTTGCCCAACAGCTTTATGAAGGGATTAATATCGGTTCTGGCGTCCAAGGTTTGATTACCTATATGCGTACCGATTCGACTCGTATCAGTCCTGTAGCGCAAAATGAAGCAGCAAGTTTCATTACGGACCGTTTTGGTAGCAAGTATTCTAAGCATGGTAGCAAGGTCAAAAATGCTTCAGGAGCTCAGGATGCCCACGAGGCTATTCGTCCGTCTAGCGTTTTTAATACACCGGAAAGTATTGCTAAATATCTGGACAAGGATCAGCTCAAGCTTTATACCCTTATCTGGAATCGTTTTGTGGCGAGTCAGATGACAGCTGCTGTCTTTGATACCATGGCTGTTAAATTGTCTCAAAATGGGGTTCAATTTGCTGCCAATGGTAGTCAGGTTAAGTTTGATGGTTATCTTGCCATTTATAATGATTCTGATAAGAATAAGATGTTACCGGACATGGCTGTTGGAGATGTGGTTAAGCAGGTTAATAGCAAACCAGAGCAACATTTCACCCAACCGCCTGCTCGTTATTCTGAAGCGACACTGATCAAGACCTTGGAGGAAAATGGGGTTGGCCGTCCGTCAACCTACGCACCAACCATTGAAACCATTCAGAAACGTTATTATGTTCGCCTTGCAGCCAAACGTTTTGAACCAACAGAGTTGGGAGAAATTGTTAACAAGCTCATCGTTGAATATTTCCCAGATATCGTAAACGTGACCTTTACAGCCGAAATGGAAGGCAAACTGGATGACGTCGAAGTCGGAAAAGAGCAGTGGCAACGTGTCATTGATGCCTTTTACAAACCATTTTCTAAAGAAGTCGCCAAGGCTGAAGAAGAAATGGAGAAAATCCAAATAAAGGATGAACCAGCTGGATTTGATTGTGAAGTGTGTGGCAGTCCAATGGTCATTAAACTTGGTCGTTTTGGTAAGTTCTACGCTTGTAGCAATTTCCCAGATTGCCGTCATACCCAAGCAATCGTGAAAGAGATTGGTGTAGAGTGTCCAAGTTGTCATCAGGGACAAATCATTGAACGCAAAACCAAACGTAATCGCCTCTTCTATGGTTGCAATCGCTATCCAGAATGTGAATTTACCTCTTGGGACAAGCCTGTTGGTCGTGACTGTCCAAAATGTGGCAACTTCCTCATGGAGAAAAAAGTCCGTGGTGGTGGCAAGCAGGTTGTTTGTAGCAAGGGTGACTACGAGGAAGAAAAGATTAAATAAGAAGAGAGTCCTGAAAGTTAATTTCAGGCTCTTTTTGGTTGGAACTTGACAAAATTCATCATTTTATGCGAAACTAGAAGAGGATTATTTTAATTAGGAGTAGTTATGCGTATTATTTATCTTATTATTGGTTTTTTATCACTAGCCTTGGCTATTGTTGGGGTTGTTTTACCTTTGTTGCCGACAACGCCTTTCCTTTTGTTGTCTATTGCTTGTTTCTCCAGAAGTTCCAAGCGCTTCGAAGATTGGTTGTATCATACCAAGCTCTATCAAGCATATGTAGCTGATTTTCGCGAGACTAGATCTATTGCTCGTGAACGTAAGAAAAAAATCATCGTTTCTATCTACATCTTGATGGGAATTTCTATTTATTTTGCCCCTCTTTTACCGGTCAAAATCGGTCTAGGAGCCTTGACCATCTTTATTACCTATTATCTCTTCAAGGTCATTCCAGACAAAGAATAAGTAAAATTTGTAACTATTTCCCTTGATAAAAATGAAAGCATATTCACAATAATATGATATAATAAATTCAAAGTAATACTCAAGGAGAATTAAATGATTTACGAATTTTGTGCTGAAAATGTGACCTTGCTTGAAAAAGCGATGCAGGCTGGAGCTCGTCGAATCGAACTCTGTGATAATCTAGCAGTGGGAGGAACAACACCAAGCTATGGAGTAACCAAGGCAGCGGTTGAATTGGCAGCTAACTACGATACAACCATTATGACCATGATTCGTCCACGTGGTGGCGACTTTGTCTATAATGAACTAGAAATAGCAATCATGCTAGAGGACATTCGTTTGACTGCTCAGGCTGGAAGTAAAGGGGTTGTATTTGGGGCTTTAACTGGTGAGAAGAAGTTGGATAAGCCTAATCTTGAGAAGTTGATAGCTGCATCAAAAGGAATGGAAATTGTCTTTCATATGGCCTTTGATGAATTGAGCGAAGAAGACCAGTTAGAAGCTATTGACTGGCTCAGCCAAGCCGGTGTCACTCGTATCCTAACTCGCGCTGGTGTGTCTGGTGACTCCTTAGAAAAACGTTTTGATCACTATCACAGAATTTTGGAGCACACTAAAGGCAAAATTGAAATTCTACCAGGTGGGGGGATTGACCTTGACAACCGTCAAACCTTTATCGATCAGCTAGGCGTGACACAATTGCACGGAACCAAGGTCGTCTTTTAAAAAATAGAAAGGAACTGCTAACTTTGGGTAGCAGTTTTCACTTATGTTTGAAATTTTTAAATCCTATCAATTGAATCAAGAAAAGGCTCATGATTATGGTTTTGTAGAAAATAGTGGAGTCTGGACCTATAGTTGCCAGATTTTGCAAGGCGACTTTGTCATGACTGTATCCATCACTGCTGATAATGTGAGTTTTCAGGTCTTTGATCAGGAAACGGGCGACCTCTATCCTCAAGTTCATATGGAAAGTATGACAGGAAGTTTTGTTGCAAGTGTCCGTGAGGCTTGTCTGGAGATTCTCTACCAGATTCGGAAGGCTTGTTTTGAGGTACAGGATTTTATCTGTCCTCAGACTAAGCGTATCATGGCTCAGATTCAGGAAAAGTATGATAATCAGTTGGAGTATCTGTGGGAAAAATCACCTGATACGGCAGTGTTAAGACATGAAGGCAATAAAAAATGGTATGCTGTTTTGATGAAAATCTCTTGGGATAAGCTGGAAAAGGGTAGAGAAGGTTTAGTCGAAGCAGTCAACCTCAAACATGATCAAGTAGTGGATCTGCTTTCACAAAAGGGCATTTATCCAGCTTTTCATATGAATAAACGTTACTGGATTAGTGTGGCGCTTGATGATACTTTATCAGATGAAGAAGTACTAGAATTGATAGAAAAAAGTTGGAACTTAACTTCTAAAAAATGAAACATTTCAATAATTTCCAATTAGCTAAATATTCTATACTGAAGAAATTTTCAGAAAATATTTGATTTTTTCTTGACAAGTGCTTTTGCCTATGCTAAAATACTAAACAAGATATCAAACGAAGGAGAAAGTCAAACATGAAAACAGCTAAGTTTAATCAATTTGCTTTGTTGTTGAGGTACTCGGGCTAGTGCAAAAAGCATTAGTCCTGTTTGGCTTACCAAGCGGGAGTGAATCAACATCTCGCTTGGACTTCTAAGCGAGATGTTTTTTTAAAAACCACATTTGGAAAAGGGGAAATCTTATGAGAACAGTTGAATTTCTAGATACCAGCCTTCGGGATGGAGAGCAGACACCTGGTGTTAATTTTTCAATCAAGGAAAAAATTGCCATTGCAAGGCAGCTGGAGAAATGGGGTATTTCAGCAATTGAAGCTGGTTTTCCAGCGGCTAGCCCAGACTCATTTACGGCAGTTCAGGAGATTGCTAAGGTCTTGAAGAAAACGGCGGTAACTGGTTTGGCACGTTCGGTCAAGTCTGATATTGATGCTTGTTACGAGGCCCTCAAGGATGCCAAGTATCCACAGGTTCACGTCTTTATCGCTACCAGTCCGATTCATCGTAAGTATAAGCTCAATAAGAGCAAGGAAGAGATTCTAGAAGCTATTAAGGAGCATGTTTCTTATGCCCGTTCTAAGTTTGAGATAGTTGAATTCTCTCCTGAAGATGCGACTAGAACAGAGTTGGATTTCCTCTTGCAAGTTGTTCAAACAGCGGTAGATGCAGGTGCGTCTTATATCAATATCCCTGACACGGTTGGATTTACCACTCCAGAAGAGTACGGAGCCATCTTCAAATACCTGATTGAGAATGTCAAGACGGATCGTCAGATCATCTATTCGCCTCACTGTCATGATGATCTTGGAATGGCAGTGGCTAATAGCCTTGCTGCTGTCAAGAATGGTGCAGGACGTGTCGAAGGGACTATCAACGGTATCGGGGAGCGAGCTGGTAATGCTGCTTTGGAAGAAATTGCAGTGGCCCTCAATATTCGTCAAGATTACTATCAAGCAGAAACTAGTATTGTTTTAAATGAAACCATCAATACGTCAGAAATGGTTTCTCGCTTCTCAGGTATTCCAGTTCCTAAAAACAAGGCTGTGGTCGGTGGCAATGCCTTTTCTCACGAATCTGGTATTCACCAAGATGGAGTTCTTAAAAATCCTCTCACTTATGAAATCATCACTCCTGAATTGGTCGGTGTCAAGAGTAATAGCCTCCCACTTGGAAAATTGTCTGGTCGCCATGCCTTTGTTGAGAAACTGAGAGAATTGGCCCTAGATTTTACAGAAGAGGACATCAAACCACTCTTCGCCAAGTTCAAGGCGCTAGCAGACAAGAAACAAGAAATCACAGATGCAGATATTCGTGCGCTGGTAGCTGGAACCATGGTTGAAAATCCAGAAGGATTCCACTTTGATGATTTACAACTTCAAACTCATGCAGATAATGACATTGAAGCGCTTGTTAGCCTGGCTAATATGGATGGTGAGAAAGTCGAATTTAATGCGACAGGGCAAGGTTCTGTTGAAGCAATCTTTAACGCTATCGACAAGTTCTTTAATCAATCTGTCCGCTTGGTATCCTATACCATTGACGCGGTGACAGATGGAATTGATGCCCAAGCTCGGGTCTTGGTCACTGTTGAAAACAGAGATACAGAAACCATCTTTAACGCAGCAGGTCTGGATTTCGATGTGTTGAAGGCTTCGGCTATTGCCTATATAAACGCTAATACCTTTGTTCAAAAAGAAAATGCTGGTGAGATGGGACGCAGTGTTTCCTATCGAGATATGCCTAGTGTGTAAAGGAGAAGGCTATGACAAAGAAAATAGTAGCTCTAGCAGGGGATGGAATCGGCCCAGAAATCATGGAGGCCGGTTTAGAAGTTCTGGAGGCTCTAGCTGAAAAAACAGGCTTTGACTATGAAATAGACAAACGACCTTTTGGAGGTGCAGGTATCGATGCAGCAGGGCATCCCTTACCTGATGAAACCCTCAAGGTATGTCGTGAAGCAGATGCTATTCTTTTAGCGGCTATCGGTAGTCCCCAGTATGATAGTGCAACGGTTCGGCCTGAACAAGGCTTGCTAGCTCTCCGTAAGGAACTCAATCTCTATGCTAATATTCGCCCTGTAAAAATCTTTGACAGTCTCAAGCATTTGTCACCACTAAAATCAGAACGAATTGCTGGTGTAGACTTTGTCGTGGTGCGTGAGTTGACAGGCGGGATTTACTTTGGGGATCATATCCTTGAAGAGCGGAAAGCGCGTGATATCAACGAATACAGCTATGAAGAAATAGAGCGGATTATTCGTAAGGCATTTGAAATTGCAAGAAATCGCAGAAAAATCGTTACTAGTATCGATAAGCAAAATGTTCTAGCGACTTCAAAACTCTGGCGGAAAGTAGCTGAGAAGGTCGCACAGGATTTCCCAGATGTGACCTTGGAACACCAGTTGGTGGACTCAGCTGCCATGCTCATGATTACCAATCCTGCTAAGTTTGATGTCATCGTGACGGAGAATCTTTTTGGAGATATTTTATCTGATGAATCAAGCGTCCTATCTGGTACACTTGGGGTCATGCCATCAGCCAGTCATTCTGAAAATGGACCAAGTCTTTATGAACCTATTCACGGTTCAGCGCCTGATATTGCAGGTCAAGGAATTGCCAATCCTATTTCCATGATTTTATCAGTTGCCATGATGTTGAGAAATAGTTTCGGACGTTATGAGGATGCAGAGCGTATCGAGCGTGCTGTTGAGGCAAGTTTAGCAGCTGGAATTTTAACGAGAGATATAGGAGGACAGGCTTCGACCAAGGAAATGACGGAAGCTATTATCGCAAGGTTATGAAGTTAGACGAAAAAATTACTCTAGTCCTTTTGATTTGGAATGTCATGGTTTTCTTGATTTATGGTATTGACAAATCCAAGGCAAGGAGAAGAGCTTGGCGCATCCCTGAGAAAATCTTACTTATTTTATCCTTTACTTGTGGTGGTTTTGGTGCCTGGCTAGCAGGAATCATCTTTCACCACAAGACTCGAAAATGGTATTTTAAAACAGTTTGGTTTCTTGGGATGATGACCACACTAGTAGCCTTATATGTTATTTGGAGGTAATAGATGGCAGGAAAATCGATTTTTGATAAATTATGGGACCGCCATGTCATCACAGGAGAAGAGGGGCAGCCCCAACTCATGTATGTGGATCAGCACTATATCCACGAAGTGACCAGCCCTCAGGCTTTTCAAGGTTTGCGAGATGCAGGTCGCAGATTGAGACGACCAGACTTGACATTTGGAACCTTTGATCACAATGTCCCAACGGTTAATATCTATGATATTCGAGATGTGATTTCTAAGGCACAAATTGATAAGCTTGCTGAAAATGTTGAGGAGTTTGGGATTGAACATGCAGCCCACGGTTCTGAAAAGCAGGGAATCGTTCACATGGTAGGTCCAGAAACAGGACGAACCCAACCAGGAAAATTCATCGTCTGTGGAGATAGCCATACGGCAACCCACGGGGCTTTCGGAGCGATCGCCTTTGGAATTGGGACCAGTGAGGTTGAGCATGTCTTTGCTACCCAGACCCTCTGGCAAGTTAAACCTAAGAAAATGCTGGTAGAATTCACTGGTGTTCCTCAAAAAGGAGTTTATTCTAAGGATTACATTTTAGCCTTGATTGCCAAGTATGGTGTTGCCTGTGGTGTTGGCTATGTGGTGGAATATCGTGGGCAAGCGATTGATGCACTAAGTATGGAAGAGCGAATGACCATCTGCAATATGTCCATCGAGTTTGGATCTAAGATGGGAATCATGAATCCAGATCAGACTACCTATGACTATCTCAAGGGACGCGAGTGTGTTCCAGAGAATTTCGAAGAGGCTATGGAGGATTGGAAAACAATTGTCAGTGATGATGATGCCGTTTATGATAAGGTTCTTCAGATGGATGTCTCAGACTTGGCTCCTATGGTAACCTGGGGAACCAATCCTGCTATGGGTGTTGACTTTGATAGTAGATTCCCAGAAATTAAGGATATGAATGATGAACGAGCTTACAATTACATGGACTTGGAGCCTGGTCAAAAGCCAGCAGATATTGAATTAGGCTATATCTTTATTGGCTCTTGTACCAATGCTCGTCTCAGCGATTTACAACTGGCTGCTCGATTTGTCAAAGGGAAGAAAATAGCTCCTAACTTAACGGCTATCGTAGTTCCAGGCTCTCGTCCTGTCAAACGAGCTGCTGAGAAGTTGGGCTTGGACAAGGTTTTCATAGACGCTGGCTTTGAGTGGAGAGACCCAGGTTGCTCCATGTGCCTAGGGATGAATCCTGACAAGGTACCTGATGGTGTCCACTGTGCCTCAACCAGCAATCGGAACTTTGAGGACAGACAAGGCTTTGGTGCTAAGACTCATCTCTGTAGTCCAGCTATGGCAGCTGCGGCAGCTATTGCAGGGCGTTTCGTAGATGTTCGGCAAATGCCAGAAGCCCAGTAAGGAGAGGATATGGAGAAATTTACAGTTTATACGGGAACGACCGTTCCTCTCATGAATGATAACATCGACACCGACCAAATCCTACCCAAGCAGTTTCTCAAGCTGATTGATAAAAAAGGCTTTGGTAAGTACCTCATGTATGCTTGGCGTTATTTGGATGACAAGTATACTGAGGATCCAGACTTTGTCTTTAACCGACCTGAATACCGTAAAGCAACTATACTCATCTCAGGGGATAACTTTGGGGCAGGTTCTTCGAGGGAACACGCAGCTTGGGCTCTAGCTGACTATGGTTTTAAGGTCGTGATTGCGGGGTCTTTTGGTGATATTCATTACAATAATGAACTCAATAATGGCATGTTGCCTATTGTACAGCCTCGAGAGGTTAGAGAGAAACTAGCTCAACTACAACCGACTGACCAGGTAACTGTGGACTTGGAACAACAAAAAATCATCTCACCAGTTGGAGAATTCACTTTTGAAATTGATAGCGAATGGAAACACAAGCTCTTAAATGGTTTGGATGATATCGGTATTACCTTGCAGTATGAAGATTTGATTGCTGCTTATGAAAAACAACGTCCAGCCTACTGGCAGGATTAGAAAAAATTAGAAAAGGAAATAGAACTATGACAAAACACATTCAATGGAACGGAACACTTTCACAAGAAGGCTATGACATTTTAAAAGGTGAGGGCGGTTGTATCGTTTGCCCTACTAAAGTTGGTTACATTATCATGACCAGCGATAAGGCAGGACTTGAGCGTAAGTTCGCAGCCAAAGAGCGTAACCGTAACAAACCAGGTGTTGTTCTCTGCGGTAGCATGGATGAGCTTCGTGCTTTAGCACAACTTAACCCAGAAATTGAAGCCTTCTACCAAAAACATTGGGATGAAGATATTCTTCTTGGTTGTATCCTTCCTTGGAAACCAGAAGCTTTTGAAAAACTCAAAGCATACGGTGATGGTCGTGAAGAGCTGATGACTGACGTGCGTGGAACGAGCTGTTTTGTTATCAAATTTGGTAAAGCTGGTGAACAATTGGCTGCCAAACTTTGGGAAGAAGGCAAGATGGTTTATGCCTCATCAGCTAACCCATCTGGAAAAGGAAACCGTGGTAAAGTAGAAGGTATTGGAGAACGTATCGAAGGAGCAGTGGACCTTGTTATCGAGGCAGATGACTACGTTGCTTCTATCCAGCCTGACAAAACGATTGAAACTCGCTATGAGCAAGGTGTGATGGTGTCTATGGTCGATAAGGACGGCAAACTCATCCCAGAACAAGGAGGAGCTCGCTCAACTTCACCAGCACCAGTTGTGATTCGTAAAGGACTTGACATTGATAAAATCATGATGCACCTTTCAGACACCTTTAACTCATGGGACTACCGCCAGGGGGAGTATTATTAGAATGTAGAAGAAGTGGGGAGAAAAACAATTTCCCCTCTTTTTTCTATTTACGCAAGAAAAATCCGAACATTATATTTTAATTTATAAAATTATTTGACAAAATCTGTACTTTAGTTTATAATGAATTAAGGAAACGTCGGAAAAGGCGTAGAGATGCGCAAGCATAGGTAGGTCATTACAAAAGAAACGAGACATCGATATGTTAAATGAATTTCCAATTTTTGATTACGAAGATATTCAATTGATTCCAAATAAATGTGTCATTAAAAGCCGTGCAGAAGCAGATACAAGTGTCACTCTAGGAAATCACACCTTTAAACTACCTGTTGTGCCAGCTAATATGCAGACGATTTTGGATGAAAATGTAGCAGAGCAACTTGCTAAAGGTGGTTACTTTTACATTATGCACCGTTTTGATGAGGCAGGACGCATTCCTTTTATTAAACGCATGCACGATCAAGGGCTCATTGCTTCTATTTCTGTCGGTGTTAAGGACTATGAGTATGATTTTGTTAGCCAGCTCAAGGCTGATGCTCCTGAATATATCACGATTGACATCGCTCATGGTCATGCAGATAGCGTGATTTCTATGATTCAACACATTAAGAAAGAATTGCCAGATACCTTTGTCATTGCTGGAAATGTGGGAACACCAGAAGCTGTGCGTGAATTGGAAAATGCTGGTGCGGATGCTACTAAGATCGGAATCGGTCCTGGTAAGGTTTGTATTACCAAGGTTAAGACTGGTTTTGGTACAGGTGGTTGGCAGTTGGCTGCCCTACGCTGGTGTGCCAAGGCTGCTCGTAAACCGATTATCGCAGATGGTGGAATTCGTACTCACGGTGATATTGCCAAGTCTATCCGTTTCGGTGCCAGCATGGTTATGATTGGTTCCCTCTTTGCAGGACACATCGAAAGTCCAGGGAAAACGATTGAAGTTGATGGTGAACAGTTCAAAGAGTACTACGGTTCAGCTTCACAATATCAAAAAGGTGCTTACAAAAATGTGGAAGGCAAACGTATCTTACTTCCTGCCAAAGGTCACTTGCAAGATACTTTAACTGAGATGGAACAAGACCTTCAAAGTGCTATTTCATACGCAGGTGGACGTCAGGTTGCTGACCTTAAACACGTTGATTATGTGATCGTGAAAAACTCTATCTGGAATGGGGATGCTTCCCACTAAGACGGGCTATCTGACCAGAAAAAAACTTGTTATTAGAGCAAATTTCTGTTATAATAAAACAAGTTTCCACCCTTAGTGTAATGGATATCACGTAAGATTCCGGTTCTTGAGATGGGGGTTCGATTCCCTCAGGGTGGATGTAAACATCCTAAAAAAGCCTTTAAATAGGGCTTTTTTCTTTATACTGTCTCAAATTTGACTCTAAAACTAAAAAGCTCATTCCAAAGAATGCCCAAATCCTTTCCAGTCCCGTTTTAAAGTGACTCAGGGGGCTTTTTTTGATATAATAAAAAGGACTGTTATCAGTTAGAAAGAGGTTGGTATGAAAGAATTACAAACTGTACTAAAGAACCATTTTGCAATCGAATTTGCAGACAAAAAGCTACTGGAGACTGCCTTTACTCATACGAGTTATGCCAATGAGCACCGCCTCTTAAAAATTTCACACAATGAACGCTTGGAATTTTTAGGAGACGCTGTTCTACAGTTATTGATTTCAGAATATCTGTATAAAAAATATCCTAAAAAGCCTGAAGGTGACTTGTCTAAACTCCGTGCCATGATTGTCCGCGAGGAGAGTTTGGCTGGTTTTGCGCGTGATTGCCAGTTTGACCAGTTTATCAAGCTGGGTAAAGGAGAAGAAAAATCTGGTGGTCGCAATCGTGACACCATTCTTGGTGATGCCTTTGAAGCCTTTCTTGGTGCCCTTCTTTTGGATAAGGATGTGGTCAAGGTCAAGGAATTTATCTATCAAGTCATGATTCCTAAGGTTGAAGCAGGCGAGTTTGAGATGATTACAGACTACAAAACCCATCTCCAAGAGTTACTTCAGGTCAATGGCGATGTGGCTATCCGTTATCAGGTGATTTCTGAAACGGGTCCTGCCCATGATAAGGTCTTTAATGTAGAAGTTCTTGTTGAAGGAAAGAGTATTGGTCAAGGTCAAGGTCGGTCTAAGAAATTAGCAGAGCAAGAAGCTGCCAAAAATGCTGTTGAGAAAGGGCTGGATTCATGTATTTAAAGGAAATCGAAATTCAGGGATTCAAGTCTTTTGCTGACAAGACCAAGGTCGTCTTTGACCAAGGTGTGACGGCAGTCGTTGGACCAAATGGATCTGGAAAGTCAAATATCACAGAAAGTCTGCGTTGGGCCTTGGGGGAGTCTAGTGTCAAGAGTCTCCGTGGTGGCAAGATGCCAGATGTCATCTTTGCTGGAACAGAGAGTCGCAAACCGCTCAATTACGCTTCTGTAGTTGTAACTCTGGATAATCATGACGGATTTATTAAGGATGCTGGTCAAGAAATCAGGGTAGAACGCCATATCTATCGTAGTGGGGATAGTGAATACAAAATTGACGGCAAGAAAGTTCGTCTTCGTGATATTCATGATCTTTTCTTGGATACAGGTTTGGGACGAGATTCTTTTTCTATCATTTCACAAGGCAAGGTTGAGGAGATTTTCAACTCCAAGCCTGAAGAACGCCGTGCCATTTTTGAAGAGGCTGCTGGGGTTTTAAAATACAAGACTCGCAGAAAAGAAACAGAGAGTAAACTGCAACAAACTCAGGATAATCTAGACCGCTTAGAGGACATTATCTACGAGTTGGATAATCAAATCAAGCCTCTTGAGAAGCAAGCTGAGAATGCCCGTAAGTTTTTAGACTTGGAAGGTCAACGCAAGGCTATTTATTTAGACGTGCTAGTTGCTCAAATCAAGGAAAATAAGGCTGAACTAGAGTCGACAGAAGAAGAGTTGGCACAGGTTCAGGAACTCTTGATGAGCTATTACCAAAAGCGTGAAAAATTAGAAGAAGAAAATCAGAATCTCAAGAAGCAACGTCAAGATTTACAGGCTGAGATGGCCAAAGACCAGGGCAGTTTGATGGATTTGACCAGTCTAATTAGTGATTTAGAGAGAAAATTAGCCTTATCGAAACTGGAATCTGAGCAAGTAGCTCTGAATCAACAGGAAGCACAAGCACGTTTGGTTACTTTGGAAGATAAGAGAAATTTACTCAGCCAAGAAAAATCTGATAAAGAAAGCTCATTAACTCTGTTAGAGGAAAATCTAGTCCAAAATAATCAAAAACTCAATCGTTTAGAAGCTGAATTGCTAGCTTTTTCAGATGATCCTGATCAGATGATTGAACTCTTACGTGAACGCTTTGTAGCTCTTCTACAAGAAGAAGCTGATGTCTCAAACCAACTGACTCGCATCGAGAATGAGTTGGAAAATAGTCGTCAGCTTTCTCAAAAACAAGCAGATCAATTAGAAAAGCTGAAAGAACAGCTGGCTACAGCTAAAGAGAAGGCTAGTCAGCAAAAAGACGAGCTTGAAGCTGCCAAGGAGCATGTTCAGAAATTATTGGCTGACTACCAAGCTATTGCCAAGGAGCAAGAGAATCAGAAATCTTCCTATCAGGCTCAACAAAATCAACTCTTTGCCCGTCTGGATAATCTCAAAAACAAGCAGGCTAGAGCCCAAAGTTTGGAAAATATCCTCAGAAATCATAGTAACTTTTATGCAGGTGTTAAGAGTGTTCTCCAAGAAAAAGCCCGCCTTGGTGGAATTATTGGTGCAGTCAGTGAGCACCTGACCTTTGATGTACATTATCAAACTGCCCTAGAGATTGCACTGGGAGCCAGCAGTCAGCATATCATTGTAGAAGATGAGGGGGCGGCAACTAAGGCGATTGATTTCCTCAAACGAAACAGAGCTGGTCGTGCAACCTTCCTTCCTTTGACAACGATCAAGGCGCGTACGATTTCTAGTCAGAACCAAGATGCTATCTCTGCAAGTCCAGGTTTCCTTGGTATGGCAGATGACTTGGTGACATTCGATAATAGGTTGGAAGCTATTTTCAAGAACTTGCTAGCTACGACGGCTATTTTTGATACCGTAGAACACGCGCGTGCAGCAGCTCGTCAGGTTCGTTATCAGGTTCGTATGGTGACATTGGACGGTACAGAGTTGCGCACAGGTGGCTCTTACGCAGGTGGTGCTAATCGCCAGAATAACAGTATTTTCATCAAGCCAGAGCTGGAGCAATTGCAAAAAGAAATTGCTAAAGAAGAAGCAAGCTTGCGTACAGATGAAGCGAGTTTGAAGAACTTGCAAGATGAGATGGCTAGATTGACAGAAAGATTAGAAGCCATCAAATCTCAGGGTGAGCAGGCTCGTATTCAGGAGCAGGGCTTGTCCCTCGCTTATCAGCAGACCAGTCATCAAGTTGAAGAACTGGAAACTCTTTGGAAACTCCAAGAAGAGGAATTAAATCGTCTTTCTGAGGGAGATTGGCAAGCAGATAAGGAAAAATGCCAAGAGCGACTTGCTACTATTTCCAGTGACAAGCAAAATCTGGAAGCTGAGATTGAAGAGATTAAGTCTAATAAAAATGCCATCCAAGAACGTTATCAGAACTTGCAAGAACAGGTAGCGCAAGCTCGCTTGCTTAAGACAGAACTACAAGGGCAAAAACGTTATGAAGTAGCTGATATTGACCGTCTAGGCAAGGAATTGAATAATCTAGATATCGAACAAGAGGAAATCCAGCGCCTTCTTCAAGAAAAGGTTGATAATCTGGAGAAGGTTGATACAGATTTGCTCAGTCAACAGGTAGAAGAAGCCAAAACTCAGAAAACAAACCTCCAACAAGGTTTAATTCGCAAGCAGTTTGAGTTGGATGATATTGAAGGTCAACTGGATGATATTGCTAGTCATTTGGATCAGGCTCGCCAGCAGAATGAAGAGTGGATTCGCAAGCAAACACGTGCTGAAGCTAAGAAAGAAAAGGTCAGCGAGCGCTTACGTCATCTACAAAGCCAATTAACAGACCAGTATCAGATTAGCTATACTGAAGCTTTAGAAAATGCGCATGAGTTGGAAAATCTCAATCTGGCAGAGCAAGAGGTGCAGGATTTAGAGAAGGCTATTCGCTCACTGGGTCCTGTCAATTTGGAAGCTATTGACCAGTATGAAGAAGTACACAACCGTATGGATTTCCTCAATAGCCAACGTGATGACATTTTGTCAGCGAAAAACCTGCTCCTTGAGACCATTACAGAGATGAATGATGAGGTTAAGGAACGCTTTAAATCAACCTTTGAAGCCATTCGTGAGTCCTTTAAAGTGACCTTCAAGCAGATGTTTGGTGGAGGTCAAGCAGACCTGATTTTGACTGAAGGAGATCTGCTGACAGCTGGGGTTGAGATTTCTGTTCAACCTCCAGGTAAGAAAATCCAGTCTCTTAATCTCATGAGTGGTGGTGAAAAAGCTCTATCGGCTCTTGCTTTGCTTTTTTCTATCATTCGAGTTAAGACCATTCCATTTGTTATCTTGGATGAGGTAGAGGCTGCGCTAGACGAAGCCAATGTTAAACGCTTTGGGGATTACCTCAATCGATTTGACAAGGATAGTCAGTTTATCGTTGTGACCCACCGTAAGGGAACCATGGCAGCGGCTGATTCCATCTATGGAGTGACCATGCAAGAATCAGGTGTCTCAAAAATTGTTTCGGTTAAGTTAAAAGATTTAGAAAGTATTGAAGGATGACAATTAAACTAGTAGCAACGGATATGGACGGAACCTTCCTAGATGAGGATGGACGCTTTGATATGGACCGCCTCAAGTCTCTCTTGGTTTCCTATAAGGAAAAAGGGATTTACTTTGCGGTGGCTTCGGGTCGGGGATTTCTGTCTCTAGAAAAATTATTTGCTGATGTTCGTGATGATATTATTTTCATCGCGGAAAATGGCAGTTTGGTAGAGTATCAAGGTCAGGACTTGTATGAAGCGACTATGTCTCGTGATTTTTATCTGGCAACTTTTGAAAAGCTGAAAACTTCACCTTATGTAGATATCAATAAACTGCTCTTGACGGGGAAAAAAGGCTCTTATGTGCTAGATACGGTTGATGAGATCTATTTAAAAGTGAGTCAGCACTATAATGAAAATATCCAAAAAGTAGCGAGTTTGGAAGATATCACAGATGATATTTTCAAATTTACAACCAACTTCACAGAAGAAACGCTAGAAGCTGGAGAAGCTTGGGTCAATGAACATGTTCCTGGTGTTAAGGCCATGACAACTGGCTTTGAATCTATTGATATTGTTCTGGACTATGTCGATAAGGGAGTGGCTATTGTTGAATTGGCTAAAAAACTTGGTATCACAATGGATCAGGTTATGGCTTTTGGAGACAATCTAAATGACTTGCACATGATGCAGGTTGTGGGTCATCCTGTAGCTCCTGAAAATGCACGACCAGAAATTTTAGAATTAGCAGAGACTGTGATTGGTCACCATAAGGACCAGTCGGTTATAGCTTATATGGAGGGCTTATAATGGCAGATATAAAATTGATTGCATTGGACTTGGACGGGACCTTGCTGACTACTGATAAAAGGCTGACGGATCGTACCAAGGCAACCTTGAAAGCTGCGCGTGATCGTGGTATCAAGGTCGTATTGACAACTGGTCGTCCCTTAAAAGCTATGGATTTCTTTCTCCATGAGCTAGGGACTGACTGCCATGAAGATGAGTATACGATTACTTTTAATGGTGGTTTGGTTCAGAAAAATACAGGTGAAATCCTTGATAAGACAGTCTTTTCATATGATGATGTAGCACGCTTGTATGAAGAAACAGAGAAATTATCACTGCCTCTTGATGCCATTTCAGAAGGAACTGTTTATCAAATCCAATCGGACCAAGAAAGTCTTTATGCCAAATTTAATCCAGCATTGACCTTTGTTCCAGTGGACTTTGCAGACTTGTCTAGTCAAATGACCTACAACAAATGCGTGACTGCCTTTGCTCAAGAACCCTTGGATGCAGCCATTCAGAAGATTTCTCCAGAATTGTTTGACCAATATGAAATCTTTAAATCACGTGAAATGTTGCTAGAGTGGTCACCAAAGAATGTTCATAAAGCAACAGGTTTAGCAAAACTAATCAGCCATCTAGGAATCGACCAAAGCCAAGTCATGGCTTGTGGTGACGAGGCCAATGACCTCTCTATGATTGAATGGGCAGGGCTCGGTGTTGCCATGCAAAATGCTGTTCCTGAAGTCAAGGCAGTCGCAAATGTAGTGACTCCAATGACCAATGATGAAGAAGCTGTTGCCTGGGCTATCGAAGAATATGTGCTAAAGGAGAACTAAGATATGGGATTATTTGACCGTCTATTCGGAAAAAAAGAAGAACCTAAAATCGAAGAAGTTGTAAAAGAAGCTCTGGAAAATCTTGATTTGTCTGAAGATACAGAAGCTGAGGAAGTTTCTCAAGAAGTAGCAGAAGTTGAAAGTTCTGAAGAAGATCTGCTCCAAGAAGAGGAAATCCAAGGCACAGTTGAAGAAAGTCTGGATTCAGAGCCAGTTGTAGAAGTTTCTCAAGAAGAAGCCGAAGAATTTCCAAACTCACAAGAAGTTTCAGAGGAAGAGAATACTGAGCTCTTAGAGACTGTAGAAGAAAATAATTCTGAAGTGCTTGAAGCAGAAACGCCTCAAGTAGAAGAAACCGTTCAGGAAAAATATGACCGCAGTCTTAAGAAAACTCGTACAGGCTTCGGTGCCCGCTTGAACGCCTTCTTTGCCAATTTCCGCTCTGTTGATGAAGAATTTTTCGAGGAACTGGAAGAACTGCTGATCATGAGTGATGTTGGTGTCCAAGTCGCTTCTAACTTAACCGAGGAGCTACGCTACGAAGCCAAGCTAGAAAACGCCAAGAAACCCGACGTACTTCGCCGTGTCATCATTGAGAAATTGGTTGAGCTTTATGAAAAGGATGGCAACTATGATGAAAGTATCCACTTCCAAGATGGCTTGACAGTCATGCTCTTTGTTGGGGTTAATGGTGTCGGGAAAACAACTTCTATCGGGAAACTAGCCCACCGCTATAAACAAGCTGGTAAGAAGGTCATGTTGGTTGCGGCAGATACCTTCCGTGCAGGAGCAGTTGCACAGCTAGCTGAATGGGGCCGTCGTGTAGATGTTCCAGTAGTAACTGGACCTGAAAAAGCTGACCCAGCCAGTGTAGTCTTTGATGGCATGGAACGGGCTGTAGCCGAAGGTATCGATATTCTTATGATTGATACCGCTGGTCGTCTGCAAAATAAGGATAACCTTATGGCTGAGTTGGAAAAGATTGGTCGTATCATCAAACGTGTTGTGCCAGAAGCACCCCATGAAACCTTCCTAGCATTAGATGCTTCAACAGGTCAAAACGCTCTTGTACAGGCCAAAGAATTTTCAAAAATAACGCCATTAACTGGAATTGTCTTGACTAAGATTGATGGAACTGCTCGAGGTGGTGTGGTTCTAGCCATCCGTGAAGAACTCAATATTCCTGTAAAATTGATTGGATTTGGTGAAAAAATCGATGATATTGGAGAGTTTAACTCAGAAAACTTTATGAAGGGTCTCTTGGAAGGCTTAATCTAATCAGAAGTAAAAATCCTGCAAGCTACAAACTTGCAGGAAATTTTTTATTCTAAACGACCATCTTGACGATAGGCGATATCTGGTTGCCAAGTCCATTTGGCACCGAATTTTTCAAGTAAGTCAAAGCTAGCTTGAGGTCCCATGCTTCCAGCTTTATAGTCATGAAGTGGGGCACCATTTTCAGCCCAGAGCTCTTCGATACGGTCAATCAATTTCCATGACGCACCAACTTCATCCCAGTGGCTAAAGTTAGTTGAGTTGTTGTTTAGGACATCATAAATCAATTTCTCGTATGGTTCTGGAGAAGCACCAGTTGCGGTCGCATCTGTACGGTAATCAAGTGAGTTAGGAGCTAAGTTGAATTCTTCTCCTACCTGCTTCCCATTTAGACTGAGAGAGAAGCCTTCTGTTGGTTGGATATAGATGGTCAAAATGTTTGGAGCAAGTGGTTCTCCAAAGATAGAATCCATTTGTTTAAAGACGATGTTGACATGAGTTCCTTTTTCAGTCAGTCGTTTACCAGTACGGAAGAAGAAAGGAACACCACGGAAGCGATCGCTATCAACAAAGAAGGCACCAGATGCAAAGGTTTCAGTTGTTGATTCTGGATTTACATTTGGCTCGCTACGATAAGAGATATATTTCATGCCATCAATCTTACCAGAACGGTATTGACCACGGATAAAGTGTTCTTTAAGTTCTTCATCAGTTGGATGATAGAGGTTTTTAAAGACCTTAATCTTTTCAGCACGAATCTCATCTTTTGTGAAGCTTGCTGGCTTGTCCATAGCAAGGAGAGAAAGAAGTTGTAGTGTATGGTTTTGTACCATGTCACGGAGGGCACCAGATTGGTCATAGTAGCCACCACGTTCTTCTACACCCAAGCGCTCCGCAAAGGTAATTTGAACATTGTCGATAAAGTCCTTGTTCCAAACATTTTCAAAAATCAAGTTTGCAAAGCGGACTGCAAAGATGCTTTGGATCATTTCCTTACCAAGATAATGGTCGATACGGAAAATTTGTTCTTCGTTAAATGTTGCTAGGAGCTCGTCATTCAACTTGCTTGCAGTTGCGTAATCTGTACCAAATGGCTTCTCAACGATTAAACGCTCAAAACCTTTACCATCTACAATGTTTTCAGACTTGAGGTGTTTGGCAATGGTTCCAAAGAACTGAGGCGCCATAGACAAGAAGAAGAGCTTGTTGTGTTCAGCTTGGTACTTGTCATTTAGTTCAGCCTGCAATTGACGCAAAGCAATGTAGTGTTCTGTATCATTGACATCATGACTTTGATAGTAGAAGTGACTAGCGAACTCTTGAGCCTGTTCGGTACTATCTGCCAAATCAAGGATCGATTCGACTACAACAGATTCAAAATATTCCTTGCTCCAAGGACGACGAGCAGTTCCAATGACTGCAAAGTGCTCGGAAAGATTGCCGGATTTATATAGTCTAAAAAGGGAAGGGTAGAGCTTGCGTTTAGCCAGGTCTCCACTCGCACCGAAAATTGTAACAATAACCTTAGATGACATCTAGCTACCTAATTTCTATTTTTTATTCCTAGTCTTGCTAGGTATGAGGAAATCTCATTTCATAAACTTAATTCTAACATAATTTTCCGAAAAATCAAAAAATCCAATACGAGAAAGAAAAAAACTGCAAGGAAATCCTTACAGTTTAAGTTTAGACGTTTAAGACCTTGTCCAAGAACTCTTTCAGACGTGGGTGCTGTGGGTTATCAAAGATTTGATCAGGTGTTCCGTCTTCAAGGAATTCACCATCCGCAGTAAAGATAACGCGGTTGGCAACCTGACGAGCAAATCCCATCTCATGGGTTACGATAATCATGGTCATGCCTTGCTCAGCCAATTCTTTCATAACGTTCAGTACGTCTCCGACCATCTCAGGGTCAAGGGCAGAAGTTGGTTCATCAAAGAGCATGATGTCTGGATTCATTGCTAGTCCACGAGCGATGGCCACACGTTGTTTTTGACCACCTGATAGGCTATCTGGGTTAGCATTAGCTTTATCTGCTAGTCCAACCTTTTCAAGCAGTTCCATTCCCAATTTCTCAGCTTCTTCCTTCGTCATCAACTTGTGCTCAATAGGAGCAAAGGTAATGTTGTCTAATACAGACATGTGAGGGAAGAGGTTGAAGTGTTGGAACACCATTCCGATATTTTCACGGACGTGGTCAACATTGGTTGTTTTTTCAGTTAAGTCATAACCGTTCACAGTGATGTGACCGCTAGTAACTTCTTCCAAAAGATTTAGGCTACGAAGGAAAGTTGACTTACCAGAACCTGAAGGACCGATGATACAAACAACATCTCCTTCATAGAATTTAGTCGTAATTCCTTTTAGGACTTCATTTTTTCCGTAGTTTTTGTGTAAATCATTTACATCAATTTTTAGTTTTGCCATTAACGAATCCTCTTTTCTAAGCGTTTCGCTAGTCTAGTCAAAAGTGTGATAATTACAAGATAGAAGATAGCAAGGATTGCATACATCTTGAAACTTTGGTAGTTACGGGCGATGATAATCTTACCAGTTTGGAAGAGTTCAACCAAACCGATAGCAGATACGATGGTCGTATCTTTAAGAGCGATAACGAATTGGTTGACAAAGTTTGGCAACATCAATTTAGTTGCTTGTGGCAAGATAATCTTACGCATGGTTTTTCCATAAGAGATACCCAAGCTTCGGCTGGCTTCCATTTGTCCAACTGGAACGGCTTGAATACCACCACGAACGATTTCAGCGATATAAGCAGCCGCATTGAGTGAGAGGGCAATGGTACCGGCTACGAAGTCGTTAATTGGACTTTGTTGGCCTGTGATAGACTCGATGAAGTTTGGAATTCCCCAGAAGATGAAGGCTGCAAGAATCATCAAAGGAATACCACGGATAACGTCAACGAAAATCTCAGAAATCACACGAAGAGATTTGTAGGGGCTGACACTAAACATACCAAAGATAATCCCGATAACAATGGCAATAGCAAATGAGATAAGAGCTAGAGCAAGAGTGATGCCAAGACCGCTAAGGAGTTGCTTGTAGTTGTTTTGAAGCAAGCCCCAGATAGTTGTCTCATCAACCGTGCTTGTTGAAGCAGTTGAAGATTCGCTAGCTAGGTATTTATCAAGAATCTTTTGGAATTCACCGTTTGCTTTAAGGTTTGCAAGTCCGTTGTTGAACATTTCAATCAATTCTGGATTTGCTCCTTTTTTAACGGCAAAGGCTGTTTCACCGATTGGAGTTCCAGCGATAGGTGTTTTCAATTTTTGACCTTGGCTGATAGAATATTTGAGAACAGGTTCATCATCCATAACGGCATCAATGGCACCAGTGTTTAAACTGTCATACATTGACGAACCATCAGCGAAGGTTTTGATTTTGTAGCCGTATTTGCTTTGATTTTCAGTTAGGAAGGTTTGAGAAGCAGTTCCGTTTTTAACACCAACTGTCTTCCCTTTCAAGTCTTCATAAGAAGCAATGGTACTTGATTCTTTGACACCAAGGATAGTATTAGCAGTGTAGTATGATTCTGAGAAGTCAAAAGTTGCCTTACGAGCATCTGTGACAGACATACCAGCAATGATACCATCGGCTTGACCAGCTTGAACAGCACTGATAGCGGCATCGAAACCAGGGTTGGTGATTTCAATTTCAAAACCTTGGTCTTTAGCGATTGCCTTAATCAATTCCATATCAATACCAGTAAATTGGTTACTTGAGTTTTGGAAAACAAAAGGTGCAAAAGAAGAATCGCTGGCAATAATGTATTTAGCTTTAACAGGAATGGCTTTTAATCCTGCTAGAGTAGTTGTGGTTGGCACTGCTGAAGATGATGAAGCAGTCCATTTCTTGATGATTTTATCAAGACTACCATCTTTTTTCATTTCAGCCAAGGCTTGGTTAAATTCAGTGACTAGGTGCTCGTATTTGCTTCCTTTTTTAACACCGAAAGCAAAACTTCCTACAGCTTCACCATCCATTTCAATATGGAGGTCTTGACCTTGGTTAATGGCATATTCGATAACAGGTTTGTCATCCATCATGGCATCGATGGCACCAGCACTCAAGCTGTTGTTCATCAAATCACTAGTGTCAAATGTTTTAATAGTAAAGCCGTATTTATCTTTGATTGTTTCAAGAAAACGTTGAGCAGCAGTTCCGTTTTTAACACCAACGGTTTTGCCAGTTAATTGGTCATATTTACTAATCTTGTGTGCCTTTGTAGTTGCAATGACAACTTTTGTATCATAGTAAGTATCAGACATGGTGAAGACTTTTTCACGTTCTTTCGTCTTTGTCATCCCTGCCATGATAGCGTCAGCTTGACCAGCTTGAACCGCATTTACCGCTGCATCAAATCCAGGATAGGACATCTGAATGTTCCATCCTTTAATCTCAGCGACTTTGTTGATAATGTCAACATCAATTCCTTTATAAGTTTGATCTGAATCTTTAAACTCAAAAGGTGCGTAGGCGGTATCAGACACAATCTTAATCGTCTCTGCTTTCGCAATACCTAATGAGAAAATTGGGAATAAAATTAGCAAAAATGCTAGAAATTTTTTCTTCATTTTTAGTCTCCTTTTCCGAATATTTTCCCATTATATCAGAAAAAGTAAAAAAAGGCAAATTTTTATATTTCTGTGTCAGAAAATATAACATTGTTTTTTCCTTTTCTTTCTTGAATTGCTACTATAAAGTGCTATAATAATAGTATATATAGAAGAAAAGAGGACAGGGATATGAAGAACAAAAGAATATTTAAAGACTTCCAAGCTTCAAAAATGAGTTTAAACATTTACACAAGCCCCTTGTTAGCCTTTGCTTTTGTCTTCATAGGAGAGTTTGTGGCTTATACTCTGTATGGTATTAGTTTGTTAGCTCTTATCGGACTTGCTAGAAATTTTGGAGAGGCTGGTCAAAATCTTGCAAGCTACTTACAGACCTTGCATCAGAGCTTGACGGATAAAACAGGTGATTTTCGTTTAATTTTAGAATTGCTGGCCTTTGGTTTCATTCTCAATACTGTGTTCAGATGGACTAGAAAAGTTGAGAAAAGACCTATTCGAACCTTGGGATTTTATAGAGAAAATTTCCTCAGCAGTCTTCTGAAAGGATTTGGCTTAGGTTTGGCACTTTTTCTTCTGACCTTGTTAGGTTTAGTAGCATTAGGGCAATATCGTTTTGAGTCTATTTACTTGAATCCTTATTCGCTTACCTTTGTTGTCTTTACTATCCCATTTTGGATTTTACAGGGGACAGCAGAAGAAGTAGTGTCGCGTGCTTGGCTCCTTCCTCAATTGGCCTCAAGAACCAATCTAAAACTTGCTGTTCTTATATCTAGCCTACTTTTTACCCTGCTTCATATGGGCAATTCTGGTCTAACACCTCTATCTCTAGTGAATCTCTTTTTATTCGGAGTTGCCATGTCACTTTACCTTCTCAAAACTGATACAGTTTGGGGTATTGCAGGTATTCATGGGGCCTGGAATTTTGCTCAGGGTAATCTCTTTGGGATTTTAGTTAGTGGTCAACCATCAGGAACGTCATTGATGACCTTTTTACCACAAGGCAATCAAGATTGGTTATCAGGTGGTTCTTTTGGCATAGAAGGTTCTATCATGACAAGTCTGGTTTTACTACTGCTGATTGTCTATCTCGCTTATCAATTAAAGAAAGAAAATGAAAGGATGTGACTTCGGTCCGTCCTTTTCTTCGTGAAAATGCTACAAGTATGCTAAAATAGGAATAGCACATCGAGAGAGGATTCTTATGATTAATCGCATTACAGACAATCAATTTAAACTAGTATCAAAATATCAACCATCAGGAGATCAACCCCAAGCTATCGAGCAGTTGGTAGATAATATCGAGGGTGGCGAAAAAGCTCAGATTCTGATGGGGGCGACTGGAACAGGGAAGACCTATACCATGAGTCAGGTCATTTCCAAAGTCAATAAACCGACTCTGGTTATTGCCCACAATAAAACTCTAGCAGGCCAGCTATATGGAGAGTTCAAGGAATTTTTCCCTGAAAATGCAGTTGAGTACTTCGTATCCTACTATGATTATTACCAGCCAGAGGCCTATGTACCTTCAAGCGATACCTATATTGAGAAGGATAGTTCTGTCAATGACGAGATTGATAAGCTCCGACACTCAGCGACTTCAGCCCTTTTGGAGCGCAATGATGTTATTGTCGTGGCTTCAGTCTCTTGTATCTATGGTTTGGGTTCGCCCAAGGAATACGCTGATAGCGTTGTGAGTCTGCGTCCAGGTCTTGAAATTTCTCGTGATAAACTCTTGAATGACTTGGTTGATATCCAGTTTGAACGTAATGATATTGATTTCCAACGGGGGAGATTTCGTGTGCGTGGGGATGTGGTGGAGATTTTCCCAGCATCTCGTGATGAACACGCTTTTCGAGTAGAATTTTTTGGAGACGAAATTGACCGTATTCGTGAGGTTGAGGCCCTGACTGGTCAGGTATTGGGAGAAGTGGATCATTTAGCTATTTTCCCAGCTACTCACTTTGTGACCAATGACGACCATATGGAAGTTGCCATTGCCAAGATTCAAGCAGAATTAGAAGAGCAACTAGCTGTCTTTGAAAAGGAAGGTAAATTGCTTGAAGCCCAGCGTTTGAAACAGCGGACAGAGTATGATATCGAAATGTTGCGTGAGATGGGCTATACCAACGGGGTTGAAAATTATTCTCGCCATATGGATGGGCGTAGCGAAGGTGAGCCTCCTTATACGCTTCTTGATTTCTTCCCAGATGATTTTTTGATTATGATTGACGAGAGTCACATGACTATGGGACAAATAAAAGGCATGTACAATGGAGACCGTTCGCGTAAGGAAATGCTGGTTAATTACGGTTTCCGTTTGCCGTCTGCTCTGGACAATCGTCCTCTCCGTCGTGAGGAGTTTGAAAGCCATGTTCATCAGATTGTTTACGTTTCAGCGACACCAGGTGACTATGAAAATGAACAGACTGAGACAGTGATTGAGCAAATCATTCGTCCAACGGGACTCTTGGATCCTGAGGTGGAAGTCCGTCCGACTATGGGACAGATTGATGACCTCTTAGGTGAAATTAATGCCCGTGTTGAAAAGAATGAACGAACCTTTATAACCACTTTGACCAAGAAAATGGCAGAGGACTTGACCGACTACTTTAAGGAAATGGGTATCAAGGTCAAGTACATGCACTCGGATATTAAGACCTTGGAACGGACAGAGATTATCCGTGACCTGCGCTTGGGTGTCTTTGATGTCTTGGTCGGAATCAACCTCCTTCGTGAAGGAATTGACGTTCCTGAAGTGAGCCTCGTAGCTATTCTCGATGCTGACAAGGAAGGTTTCCTTCGTAATGAACGTGGCCTTATCCAGACCATTGGTCGTGCTGCCCGTAATAGCGAGGGGCATGTCATCATGTATGCTGACACTATGACTCAATCTATGCAACGTGCTATTGATGAAACTGCCCGTCGTCGGAAAATCCAGATGGCTTATAATGAAGAGCATGGTATCGTACCACAGACAATCAAGAAAGAAATCCGTGACCTGATTGCTGTGACCAAGGCAGTTGCTAAGGAAGAAGACAAGGAAGTCGATATTAATAGCCTCAACAAACAAGAGCGCAAAGAACTTGTCAAGAAACTAGAAAAACAAATGCAGGAAGCCGTTGAGGTGCTTGACTTTGAACTAGCAGCTCAGATACGTGATATGATGCTGGAAGTCAAGGCGTTGGATTAGGGGAATTTTATGAATATTTTAGTTATTAATGGACATCCTGATAAAGAAAGCTACTGCCAAGCAATTTTTCAAACGATTGTAGAAAATATAGACTCAAAGAGACATGAACTTGAAGTGATTAATCTTAATGAGGAAGAGTTTGATCCTGTTTTACGTTATGGTTATCGACAAAGGATGGAGGACGATCCGTTTATTCTACGCTCTCAAGAATTAATCCAGTGGGCAGATCATTTCATTTTTGTTTATCCTATTTGGTGGAGTAGTATGCCTAGTCTATTGAAGGGGTGGATTGATCGTGTTTTTACGCCAGGCATTGCATACTCTGCAAATAATCGAGGAAGCTTTATTTTGAACTACTTGAGAGGGAAACAGTTCAAAAAGTTACTAAAAGGAAAAACAGCTAGTATCTATGCAACTTCTATGGCACCAACTTGGTGGTACAAAGTATTTTCAGGTCCGATTAACATTCCAGACAGTTATGGAATATCAGTATTAAAGAATGCTGTATTGAATCACTGTGGCATAAAAACAAAGAGGGTTTCAATCTTAGGAGAGTTAGGCCGTGAAGTAAATACAAGTTCAACAAGACAAAAATTTCTACAAAAAGTAGCAAAGGAAGTCAAGGCGTTGGATTAAGGAGAAGAAAATAAATGACGGTTATTATCAAATCAATGGAAACTCCTGAAGAGATAGAAGGTAAATCCTTCGTTCACTGGCAAACGTGGAGAGAGGCTTATGATGACCTTTTGCCTGCAGAATTTCAGGAGACAATGACATTAGAAAGGTGTCTATTCTTTAGTAAAAAGTATTCAGAATATACATTGATTGCGATGGATGGCGTGAAGGTAGTTGGTTTTATCAGTTATGGAAACTTTCGTGATGAGACTATTCAAGCTGGTGAAATTATTGCTTTATATGTTTTAAAAGATTATTATGGAAAAGGTATCGCACAAAAGTTAGTTAGAGCAGCTTTGACTGCTCTTAATCATTTTTCTGAAATTTTCTTATGGGTATTGAAAGATAATAAGCGAGCCATTGCTTTCTATTAAAAAATGGGTTTTACTTTTGATGGCCAAGAAAAAATACTTGAACTTGGAAAGCCTATAAAGAAAAACGAATGGTATTTTATTCTAAATAATTTTAAAAAGTAGAAGCTAGAATCTCTGGTACCAAGTCTGAAAATTTAATAAATTAGAAAGCGAGTAAATTTATGTCCCGTTCCCAATTAACGATTTTAACAAATATTTGTCTGATTGAAGATCTAGAAACCCAGCGCGTGGTTATGCAGTACCGCACTCCTGAAAACAATCGCTGGTCTGGTTATGCTTTTCCGGGTGGTCATGTCGAGGATGGTGAGGCTTTTGCGGAGTCTGTCATTCGTGAAATCTACGAAGAAACAGGATTGACTATCCAAAATCCTCAACTTGTCGGCATTAAAAATTGGCCACTAGATACAGGTGGGCGCTATATTGTCATTTGTTATAAGGCGACTGAGTTCTCTGGTAGCCTTCGCTCTTCAGATGAAGGAGAAGTTTCTTGGGTGCAAAAAGACCAGATTCCAAACTTGGATCTGGCCTATGATATGTTACCCTTGATGGAGATGATGGAAGCTCCGGACAAATCTGAATTTTTCTACCGTCATCGTACAGAAGACGATTGGGAGAAGAAAATTTTCTAATCCTTTACTAAATAACCTAACTGATCCAAGGCCTCCTCGATATAGTGGAGGTATTGTTGTGTTTCGTATCTAATAGTAATAGGAGATTAGTAAAAACATGTGTACTCTGAAATAAATTTAAAATATTTCTAAAAAAGTATTGACAAAACAAAAGAAAACGCTTACTATATAAATAAGGGAACGGTTCCACAATAAAAAGGAGGAGTGATGACTACAATAAAACAGGTTGCTGAAGAAGCTGGAGTATCAAAGTCAACAGTTTCAAGATATATTTCGAAAAAAGGCTATGTCGGAGATGATGCGAGAGAAAAGATAAAAAATGCTATCAAGAAATTAAATTACACACCAAATGTATTAGCACAATCTTTAAAAACTAAAAAAAATCAAATGGTAGGACTCTTATTGCCAGATATTTCTAACCCCTTCTTCCCAAGATTGGTTCGAGGAGCCGAATCATATTTGAAAGATAAAGGTTATAGGATTATGGTTGGTACTATTTCAGATCATGATTCGTTAGAAGAATATATAAACCTTTTGTTAAAAACAAATGCAGCTGGTATTATAACAACACTTGACTTTACAAAGGAATTTCCAAATCTAACATTACCTGTTGTTGTGGTTGACCGGATTAGTAAAGATACAGGCTATGGTGTTTTTTCTGATAATCAGTTGGGTGGACGTTTGGCTGCTAAAGCAATTTGGAATGCTGGCGCTAAGCAAGTTATGATTATTAAAGTTTTAGATGATAAAGCTGAGAACATTGCGGAACGATTTGAAGCCAGTTTAAACTATTTGAGGAATAAATCTTTAGAGATTTGTATTGAAGAAAGTGAAACGTTTGACTTTGAAAAAATTCAAAAAGAAGCTAAAGAGAATCTAAAAAGAAATCCAAATATTGATAGTATTATAGCACCTTCTGATATTCATGCGATAGCTTATATTCATGAAATTTTAGCAATTGGGAAAAAAATTCCAGATGATATTCAAATCATTGGTTATGATGATATTGTACTTAGTCAATTTATTTATCCTTCTTTATCAACTATCCACCAATCATCATATAAAATGGGAGAACAGGCTGCAAAGCTAATCTATAATATGGCAAATAAGTTCTCTATAGATGAAGCTAAAATTAAACTCCCTGTTAGGTACATAGAAAGAAATACATTAAGGAGAAAGAAATGAGTAAAATTGTTGTTGTTGGAAGCATTTCAATGGACTTAGTTATGAGAACAAAAAGGATTCCAGAAGGAGGTGAAACGATTTTTGGGGATTCATTTAATATAGTTCCAGGTGGAAAAGGTGCAAATCAGGCTGTAGCTATTGGTAGATTATCCAGTGTAGAAGATAATATTTACATATTTGGGGACGTTGGGGAAGATATTTTTTCAGCAGATTTACTAAGCAATCTGCAAAATAATAATATTTCTATAGAACATGTGGGAACGGTACCACAATCTACAGGAGTTGCACAAATTACTTTATATGGAGGTGATAATAGGATTATTTATTATCCCGGAGCGAATAATTTAGTTAAAACAAATGATTGGAAAAATGAGTGGGAATTGATTAGTGATGCAAGTATTGTTGTATTACAAAATGAAATACCACATGAAGCCAACTTATCTATAGCTAAATTTTGTCAAGAAAATAAAGTTAAGGTACTTTACAATCCTGCACCAGCTAGAGAAACAGACATAGAGATGATTCCTTTTTGTGATTTTATTACTCCTAATGAGCATGAATGTTCAGAGCTTTTTCCAGATAAGAAATTAGAAGAAATTATTAAAATTTATCCTAATAAAATGATTGTGACATTAGGAGTTGAAGGTTCTATTTATTATGATGGGACAGCAGTTAAGAAAATTCCTGCTATAAAAGCAGAAGTAGTTGATACTACAGGAGCAGGAGATACGTTTAATGGTGCTTTTGCTTATGCTATCTCAAAAGGAAAAGAGATGGATGTTGCATTGTCCTTTGCAACGATTGCTTCACATCTTTCTGTTCAAAGATTTGGAGCGCAAGGAGGTATGCCGAGTTTGAAAGAAATAAAGGAGCATTCAGGATATGAAGAAATATGGGATTTTAAATAGTAATATAGCGAAACTAGCTGATGATTTAGGTCATATGGATTTGGTTTGTATCGGAGATTTAGGTTTGCCAGTTCCAAAAGGTGTTGATAAAATTGATTTAGCATTAAGAAAAGGTAGTCCAAGTTTTTTAGAAGTTTTAAAAGAATATTCAGATCATGTACTTATTGAAAAAATTTTCTTAGCAGAAGAAATTAAAGAAAAAAACAAAGAACAGTGGCAAGCAGTTCTAGAACTTTTAGGATCGAATATAATTATTGAATATATTAGTCATGAAGAATTGAAAGCTATGAATACTAAAGTTAAGGCAGTTATTCGCACTGGGGAAGATACACCATATTCGAATATAATCTTGCAATCAGGAGTTATTATTTAGAAGGGAGTTGCCTATGAAAATTGAAATGAAGAACATTTCAAAATCTTTTGGGAATAATCGTGTTTTAGAAAGTATTGATTTGGTTCTTAATTCAGGAGAAGTTCATGCTTTAATGGGAGAGAATGGTGCAGGCAAATCAACCTTAATGAATATTTTAACTGGACTTTTTCCAGCTACTTCAGGAACTATTTTTATTGATGGAAAAGAAAAAACATTTTCTAATCCTCAAGAGGCAGAACGGTTTGGACTGAGTTTTATTCATCAGGAAATGAATACTTGGCCAGATATGACTGTACTTGATAATCTTTTTTTAGGAAGAGAAATTAAAAATTCGATTGGGTTTCTAGATAAAGCTAGTATGGAAAGGAAAGCTAAAGAAGCATTTAAACGTCTTAATATATCTATTCCTCTCGATGCAATCATTGGTCAATTATCAGTCGGACAACAACAAATGATAGAAATAGCAAAATGTTTATTATCAGAAGTTTCCTTGTTAATTATGGATGAACCCACAGCAGCTTTAACTGATCGTGAAACTGAAACACTTTTTAAAGTGATAGAAGGATTAAAATCTGATGGTGTAGGTATTGTGTATATTTCACATCGGATGGAAGAAATCTTTAAGATTACAGATCTTATAACTGTTATGAGGGATGGGTTTGTAATTGATACCAAGAAAACGAAGTTAACTAATGCGGATGAATTAGTTCAAAAGATGGTGGGGCGTGAATTAGAAGATTACTATCCAGAAAAAAAGGCTGAGATTGGGAATATTGTTTTTCAAGCTAAGAATCTTTCTGGTGATGCTTTTACGGATATTTCTTTCTATGTACGTCAAGGGGAAATTCTTGGTTTTTCTGGTTTGATGGGTGCTGGTCGTACTGAAATAATGCGAGCAATTTTTGGAATTGATTCTTTAAAATCTGGTCAAATTATAATAAACGAAGAACAACTGATAATTAAAAATCCTTTTGAAGCAATTAAGCATGGAATTGGTTTCTTAACAGAAGATCGTAAAGATGAGGGATTGATTTTAGATTTTTCTATTAAAGATAATATGACTTTACCTAGTACTCGAGATTTTGTTAAAAATGGTATTTTTGATAATAAAACAAGTGATATATTTGTACAACGTTTAATTGATAGGCTACGAATTAAATCAGGTTATCCAGATAAGGAAGTTGGGACACTTTCTGGTGGTAATCAACAGAAAGTAGTTTTAGCAAAATGGATAGGTATTGCTCCAAAAGTACTGATTCTAGATGAGCCAACTCGTGGGGTAGATGTTGGGGCTAAGCGTGAAATTTACCAATTAATGAATGAATTGGCTGAACGAGGTGTGCCGATTATTATGGTATCTTCAGATTTACCAGAAGTGATTGGAGTCAGTGATCGCATTATGGTCATGCATGAAGGTAGAATTAGTGGGGAATTAACACGTCAAGAAGCTACACAAGAAAAAGTTATGCAACTAGCTACAGGAGGACAATAGTGTGAAAAATACTATGAAGTATATGTCAGAATTGACAACAGTAATAGCATTGATAATTTTAATGGCTGTCATCACCATTATTAATTCAAATTTTTTAACAGCAAATAATCTGTTAAATTTACTATTGCAAGTAACATCAAATGCACTGATTGCTTTTGGAATGACTTTTGTTATTCTAACAGGTGGAATCGATTTATCAGTAGGATCAATTTTAGCCTTATCCAGTGCGCTAACAGCAGGTTTATTAGGATCTGGAATGCCTGTTACATTAGCAATTCTCATCTCTTTAATTTTGGGTTGCATTCTGGGGATGATGAATGGTTTGTTGATTTCCTACGGGAAATTAGCTCCATTTATCGTCACTTTAGCGACTATGACTATTTTTAGGGGTGCAACACTTGTTTATACAAATGGGAATCCTATTACAAAAGGATTAAGTGATACATTCTTATTTCAATTTTGGGGGCAAGGTTACATAGTCGGAATTCCATTTCCTGTAATTATTATGTTTATTGTATTTATTGTTTTATATGTTTTACTTCATAAAACAGCATTTGGTAAATCTGTGTATGCTATAGGGGGGAATGAAAAAGCAGCATATATATCAGGTGTGAAACTAAATAAAGTGAAAATTATCATTTATTCAATTTCAGGTATTATGGCTTCAATTTCTGGATTGATTATAACATCACGCTTAAGTTCTGCTCAACCAACAGCAGGTGCTAGTTATGAAATGGATGCTATTGCAGCTGTTGTTCTTGGGGGAACCTCATTATCAGGAGGTAAAGGTCGTATACTGGGGACCTTAATAGGTGCTTTAATTATTGGGGTTTTGAATAATGGACTTAATATTATCGGTGTTTCAGCATTTTGGCAACAAGTAGTAAAAGGAGTTGTAATCTTAATTGCTGTTCTGATTGATCGTTTTAAAGTTGTAAAACAGTAGAATAATTTTCAATTTTTTTGGAAATAGTAACAATTTATTAGATGACGTACAATAATCGGGATTGAAACTATCCCTATAGATATATATTACGAGGAGTAATAACATGAAAAATATTAAAAAAATTAGCATTTTTGCTTTGTTTGTAACATTTATTTTTGCTTTAGTAGCTTGTGGAAAAACTGGTTTAGGAAATTCATCAAATGATAATAAATCTACGATTCAAAAGTCGGCAAAAGAATTAAAATTAGGAGTTTCTATTTCGACTACTAACAATCCCTATTTTGTAGCTATGAAAGATGGTCTTGAAAAAGCCGCAAGAGAAAAAGAAGTAACTTTGAAGATAGCAGATGCACAAGATGATGCTGCTAGACAAGCAGATGATATTCAAAATTTTATTAGTCAAAATGTTGATGCTTTACTAATTAATCCAGTTGATTCTGATGCAATTGTTACATCTATTAAAGCTGCTAATAATGCAAATATTCCGGTAATCTTAATTGACCGCGGTAGTAATGGAGGTGAAGTCTTGACAACTGTTGCTTCTGATAACGTAGAAGCAGGTAAAATGGCTGCAGAATTTATTACCAAGCAATTGGGAGAAAAAGCAAAAACTTTTGAATTATCAGGAGTCCCTGGCGCTTCTGCAACTGTAGATAGAGGTAAAGGATTTGAACAAATTTCAAAGACAAATTTAGATGTTCTTTCTAGTCAATCCGCTAATTTTGACCGCGCAAAAGCTTTGAATACAGCGCAAAATATGATTCAAGGAAACAAAGAAGTGCAAGCAATCTTTGCACAGAATGATGAGATGGCGTTAGGAGCTGCACAAGCAGTAAAAGCAGCTGGTCTTAGCAATGTATTAATTGTTGGTATTGATGGTCAACCAGATGCACATGATGCTATTGCAAAAGGTGATATTACTGCCACTATTGCTCAGCAACCAGCTAAGATGGGTGAAATTGCTATTCAATCAGCAATAGATCATTATCAAGGGAAAAAACTGGAAAAAGAAACAGTTTCTCCAATTTATCTTGTGACTAAGGATAATGTTGATCAACATAACTGGTGATATATTTTTAGTAAGCAAGTAGTTGTTAATTTTCATTCAATGTGGTTTTTAAATATCATTGTTACTATTTGAGCTATTGGATTCAAAAAGACCAGATTCCAAACTTGGATCTGGCCTATGATATGCTACCTTTGATGGAGATGATGGAAGCTCCGGACAAATCTGAATTTTTCTACCGTCATCGTATAGAAGATGGATGGGAGAAGAAAATCTTCTAGTCTTTTACTAAATAACCTAGCTGATCCAAGGCCTCCTCGATATAGCGGAGGTCTTGCTGTGTTTCAGCTTCGACTAGGTGGTAATGGATGCCATCTGTCAATTCAGACAGAGGTCTAAAATCTGAATGCTCGACTTGTTCTAGAAAATGTTGCACGTCTCGGCGACAAGACAGTTTCAGCAAGGTTTCGATTTCTCCATAAACGGGATGGTCAATCAAGGTATTTTGAACACGTCCACCATTATCAACGATAGCAAGGAGTTCTTGACCGATTTCTTCAACTTCATGTTTCACCTTGAAAAGTTTGTGAACATAAGGGTTGGTTTCAATTTGCTTATAGACGTAGCCACGATTGGTGGATAGGATAGGAGCGCCATCGGCTCTTAAAATTGCAATGTCCTGTACAATGACCTGGCGTGTAACATGAAAATGTTCAGCTAAACTTTGGCCATTGAGGGCTTTAGGAGTTTCTTTCAAGAGTTGGAGCAGGGCTTGTTTGCGATCTTTTGTCATAGCTTTTCCTTTTAACGGCGTTTTCGAAGCACTTTATAGACAGCTAGTGCTAATGTATAGTCTACCATACTATGGATAATTGTGCCAAATCCAACTAGTATAAATAGAACATAAAACATATTTTCTACATTGGTACCCGAAGTTGCATAAAAAACGACACAAGCTAATACTTCAGCAAGAGCATGGACAAGCGCTAACACAAAGTTGAAAACCCAGGAAGATTTTGGTTTATCTAGGGTATCGGGGAATTTTTGTAGGTAAAGAGCCCCCAAAGTCCCAAAAAAGATATGGGAAAAAGCTCGAAAAACGATCACCATGGGATAGCCAGCCATCAAAAATCCAAAACTAGAGGCTAAGATGACAAAAACAGCCATCAAGGGCGATAAGAACATGGCGATAAAAATAGCGATGTGGCTTCCTAAAGTATAGGAAGCAGGTGGAATGACAATCTTAAAAGGCATAACAATTGGAATCAAAATTGCAATAGCCGTTAAGAGGGCAGTCATTGTCATAAATTGTGTCTTTTTCCGTGTGTTCATAAGAATCTCCTTTTAACTGTATATACACTAGTATAGTACACCAAACAAGACAATAAAGCAAGGATTTACTTAGGTTTATAGGTCATTTTTCAGTTAAAGACTTGTAGATATTTTACTAAAAATCAAAACTATACAGAGCGAAATCTCCACCTTCAAGTATGAAAGTGGAGATTGTTTTTATTTTTTCAAAGTCTGTAGTCTTGGAACAATGGCTAGGGTTAGAACTGCGGAAATAACTAATTCAGCAATCGAATTTGTTGAGATAACAGTTGCTAGGAGTTTTTGGATATTACCATCAAAGACATTTCCAAAAAGGTAGAAAATTCCACCAAGTACAAAGACTGTATTGGTAAGTGAACCAAGGGCACCAGCTAAAATAAGACCAGTTTTATTTTTCATCAGTTTATAAACTAGATACGGAGTCAAACCAATCAAAATACGTGGGACGATGGCAATGATAGCTGAGTAAATGTTACCGTTTGGGACGAATGGTGAGAAGAGGTAGCTTGTCGGTAGAATCGTAATCGTATTAACTGTCAAGCTAAGTAGCCCCATCAAAAATCCAAGTGTAACCCCAACGCGTGGACCGTAAATAATACTGGCAATAATGACAGGAATATGAACGATGGTCGGTTTGATTGGGAATGGAAAAAGGTTAAAGATAAGTGAGCTCAGAAAGTGTATCACGAGCATGGTTGCAAAAAAGATAGCAATGGGTGCAATATTAGAGCGTTTTTTCATCGAGAGTTTCCTTTATTCTTTCTAAAATAATTGTGAGGTCGGCTAAAGCTCCTCGTCCATGATCGCCACAAGCTAGTAGGGATTCATTAGGAGCAATCAGCTGATAGCCGTAGCTTTCTAATGTTTTCAGATTAGCCTGAGTTGCTGGATGGTCATACATTTTTGTATTCATAGCAGGAGCTATTAGTTTAGGAATATGACTGGGCAGGGCTAGAGCTGTACTGGTTACCATGTTATCCGCAAAGCCGTGGGCTAGTTTTGCAATAGTGTTAGCTGTTGCAGGGACTATGATGAATAAATCCGTTTCTTTTCCAAGCTCGATATGATTGACTTTATCAGGATAGGGGTCCTTCATGACATCCAAGTGGACAGGATTCTGTGAGAGTACCTGTAGTGTCAAAGGTTGGATAAACTCTGTAGCAGCCTGAGTCATTAAAACAGTAACTTGATGGCCTTGTTTTTTTAGAGAACTGACTAAATCTGCCGACTTGTAAGAGGCGATTGAGCCCGTTACAGCCAAGAGAATGTTTGCCATAGCTTTCCTTTCTAAGAATGATAGTTTTGAATTTTTTCAAGGAGGAGTTTTGCAATTTCTTCTTTAGTGTTAACCGTTTGAAGATTATCTTTCTCAACAAAGATTGCACGATGCTGGTTCGCTGAGATTTGAGTCAGATCATTTGCGATAATCAAGTCTGCTTGGTTCTTGATAAGACTTTTTCTAGCAATGTCAACCAGATGATCTTCGGTAACATCAACCAGCAGTTTGAAACCAATCAGATGAATAGCAGGATTCCATTCCTTGACTAGAGAGATGATTTTGGGTGTCTTTTTTAGGAACAAAACCTGAACCTCGTCAGTTGAAGAAATCTTAGCCTGATGATTCTGCTTGCTTAAAAATTCTTCTAGATTGGAGCTAGATTGGACTTCTTCCAGCCCCGTCATATAAACAGGAGTGTAGTCGGATACGGCCATTGAGTGAATCAAGATCTGATAATCCTGAACACGTTCTTGCATTTCTAGTAGAAGGTCCTTGGTATTGTTAATTTCTCGAATATTTAGGTTGGGATGGGCTTCTGGCTTCAAAGCTCGTTTTGTAGTAATTAAACAAACTTCATGCCCTGCAGCAAGCAAAGTTTCTGTGATGATTTTGCCCAGGCGACCTGTAGAATGGTTAGTGATAGAGCGGACGCTATCGATAGCTTCACTGGTACCGCCCGATGTAACTAAAATTTTCATAGCACTATTGTACACAAAAATAAACGGTAAGTAAAATGAAAGTGATAAATTTTTGGTAAAAGGAAAGAATATAGTTTCAAACTATAAAGCCATATAAAATTTAAGAAAGGACTCTAAAAACCTTAAAAATAAGGGATATTTACGAACGTTTGGAGAGTTTAAGGATGTTAAAAATCTTGTTTTGTGTTATAATGAATTATCATATAAGAGGTTAGAGGAGTTTTGAATGAAAACAGATATTGAAATCGCACAGAGTATTGAGTTAAAACCAATCGTTGATGTTGTAGAGAAACTTGGTATTTCTTACGATGATTTGGAGTTGTATGGAAAGTACAAGGCTAAGCTCAGCTTTGATAAAATTCGTGCAGTTGAGAGCAATCCAGTTGGAAAATTGATTTTGGTTACTGCCATCAACCCAACACCTGCAGGTGAAGGAAAATCAACTATTACCATTGGTCTGGCGGATGCCTTGAACAAGATTGGCAAGAAAACAATGATTGCTATCCGCGAACCATCTCTTGGTCCAGTAATGGGGATTAAGGGTGGTGCTGCTGGTGGTGGTTATGCCCAAGTTCTACCAATGGAAGACATCAACCTTCACTTTACTGGGGATATGCATGCCATTACAACTGCTAACAATGCTCTTTCTGCCTTGATTGACAACCACTTACACCAAGGAAATGAGTTGGGAATTGACCAACGTCGTATTCTCTGGAAACGTGTAGTGGACTTGAACGACCGAGCACTTCGTCACGTGACCGTAGGACTTGGTGGCCCTCTAAACGGTATTCCTCGTGAGGATGGCTTTGACATTACCGTCGCTTCCGAAATCATGGCGATTCTTTGCTTGGCTACGGACATCGAGGACTTGAAACGCCGTTTGGCTAATATTGTTATTGGTTATCGTTACGACCGTACACCAGTTTCTGTAGGTGATTTGCAGGTTGAAGGTGCCTTAGCTTTGATTTTGAAGGATGCTATTAAACCGAACCTGGTTCAGACAATTTACGGTACACCTGCCTTTGTGCACGGTGGTCCATTTGCCAATATTGCTCATGGATGTAATTCAGTCTTGGCAACTACAACAGCCCTTCACTTGGCTGATTATACAGTCACTGAAGCTGGTTTTGGTGCGGACCTTGGTGCTGAGAAATTCCTTGATATCAAGACACCAAACTTGCCAACTTCTCCAGATGCAGTAGTTATTGTCGCAACTCTTCGTGCCCTTAAGATGAATGGTGGTGTGGCTAAAGACGCTCTTACAGAGGAAAATGTGGAGGCGGTTCGTGCAGGTTTTGCAAACTTGAAACGCCACGTTGAAAATATCCGTAAGTTTGGTATTCCAGCAGTTGTGGCTATTAACGAATTTGTCTCTGATACAGAAGCTGAAATTGTAGCCTTGAAAGAACTTTGTGCCTCAATCGATGTACCAGTTGAGTTGGCAAGTGTCTGGGCTGATGGTGCAGAAGGTGGAGTAGCACTTGCTGAAACGGTTGTCAAGACTATTGCTGAAACTCCAGCTAACTATAAACGTTTGTATGACAATGACCTTTCTGTTCAAGAAAAGATTGAAAAGATTGTTACTGAAATCTACCGTGGTAGCAAAGTAAACTTTGAGAAGAAAGCTCAAACACAAATCGCTCAAATTGTTCAAAACGGATGGGACAAATTGCCAATCTGTATGGCTAAGACTCAGTACAGTTTCTCAGACAATCCAAATGCACTTGGAGCACCTGAAAACTTTGAAATTACCATTCGTGAATTAGTACCAAAATTAGGGGCAGGCTTTATCGTTGCTCTAACTGGCGATGTTATGACCATGCCAGGCCTTCCAAAACGACCAGCTGCTCTCAACATGGATGTTGAAAGTGACGGAACAGTATTAGGTTTGTTCTAGTATATTGAAATTGACTTTATACTCTTCGAAAATCTCTTCAAACCACGTCAGCTTCACCTTGCCGTATGTATGGTTACTGACTTCGTCAGTTCTATCTGCAACCTCAAAACAGTGTTTTGAGCTGACTTCGTCAGTCTTGTCTACAACCTCAAAGCAGTGCTTTGAGCAACCTGCGGCTAGCTTCCTAGTTTGCACTTCGATTTTCATTGAGTAATAAATGAGTTTGGAAATTGTAATCCAAGCTCATTTTTTTATCTAGATATAAGGAGTTGCCTTCTAGACGTAACCAGTCTAGGTAAAGATATTTTCCCTGATTTCTGATATAATAGAAATATTGACTTCAAGAGTAAGGAAGAGAAGATGAACGCATTATTAAATGGAATGAACGACCGTCAGGCTGAGGCGGTGCAAACGACAGAGGGTCCCCTGTTAATTATGGCAGGGGCTGGTTCTGGCAAGACCCGTGTTTTGACCCACCGTATCGCTTATTTGATTGACGAAAAGCTAGTCAATCCTTGGAATATCTTGGCCATTACCTTTACCAATAAGGCTGCGCGTGAGATGAAAGAGCGTGCTTATAACCTTAATCCAGCCACTCAGGACTGTCTGATTGCGACCTTCCACTCCATGTGTGTGCGTATTTTGCGTCGTGATGCGGATCATATTGGCTACAACCGCAATTTCACTATTGTGGATCCTGGTGAACAGCGAACTCTCATGAAACGCATTCTCAAGCAGTTGAACTTGGATCCTAAAAAATGGAATGAACGAACTATTTTGGGAACCATCTCCAATGCTAAGAATGATTTGATTGATGATGTGGTTTATGCTGCCCAAGCTGGAGATATGTATACGCAAATCGTGTCCCAGTGTTACACGGCTTATCAAAAAGAGCTTCGTCAGTCTGAGTCGGTTGACTTTGATGATTTGATTATGTTGACCTTGCGCCTTTTTGATCAAAATCCTGATGTTTTGACTTATTACCAGCAGAAATTTCAATACATCCACGTTGATGAGTACCAAGATACCAACCATGCCCAGTACCAACTAGTCAAACTCTTGGCTTCCCGTTTTAAAAATATCTGTGTGGTTGGGGATGCGGACCAATCTATCTACGGTTGGCGTGGTGCTGATATGCAGAATATCTTGGATTTTGAAAAGGATTATCCTCAAGCCAAGGTTGTTTTGTTGGAGGAGAATTACCGTTCCACTAAAACCATTCTTCAAGCGGCCAACGAGGTCATTAAAAACAATAAAAACCGCCGTCCTAAGAATCTCTGGACTCAAAATGCTGATGGGGAGCAAATCGTTTACTATCGTGCCAATGATGAGCTAGATGAGGCTGTATTTGTAGCCAAAACCATCGATGATCTTGGTCGCAGTCAAAACTTTCTTCACAAGGATTTTGCAGTTCTCTATCGGACTAACGCCCAGTCTCGTACTATTGAGGAAGCCCTGCTCAAGTCCAATATTCCATATACAATGGTTGGTGGGACCAAGTTCTACAGCCGTAAGGAAATCCGAGATATTATCGCTTACCTTAACCTCATTGCCAATTTGAGTGACAATATTAGTTTTGAGCGTATTATCAACGAGCCTAAACGTGGAATTGGGCCAGGCACTGTTGAGAAAATCCGTGATTTTGCAAATATGCAAAATGTGTCTATGATAGATGCTTCAGCAAACATCATGTTGTCTGGCATCAAAGGAAAAGCAGCCCAGTCTATCTGGGATTTTGCCAATATGATTCTGGATTTGCGGGAGCAACTGGACCAGTTAAGCATTACTGAGTTGGTTGAAGCAGTTCTAGAAAAAACAGGTTACATTGATATTCTTAATGCTCAAGCAACTCTGGAAAGTAAGGCTCGGGTTGAAAATATCGAAGAGTTCCTTTCTGTGACGAAAAACTTTGATGATACCTCTGATGGTCCAGAAGAGGAAACTGGTCTGGATAAACTGAGTCGTTTCTTAAATGACTTGGCCTTGATTGCGGATACAGATTCAGGAAGTCAGGAAACATCAGAAGTGACCTTGATGACCCTGCATGCTGCCAAAGGTCTCGAGTTTCCAGTTGTCTTTTTGATTGGGATGGAAGAAAATGTCTTTCCACTTAGTCGTGCAGCTGAAGATCCAGATGAATTGGAAGAAGAACGCCGTCTGGCCTATGTAGGAATTACGCGTGCAGAGAAAATTCTCTATCTGACCAATGCCAACTCGCGCCTGCTTTTTGGTCGTACCAACTACAACCGTCCGACTCGTTTTATTAACGAAATCAGCTCAGACTTACTTGAGTATCAAGGTCTGGCTCGTCCAGCAAATACAAGCTTTAAGGCATCATATAGCAGTGGTGGCCTTGCCTTCGGTCAAGGTATGAGTCTTGCGCAAGCTCTTCAAGACCGTAAACGCAGTGCTGCCCCAAAATCTATCCAGTCAAGCGGTCTTCCATTTGGTCCATTTACAGCTGGAGCAAAATCAGCTTCTAGCGAGACAAATTGGTCTATTGGTGATATTGCTCTCCACAAGAAGTGGGGAGAGGGAACTGTTCTGGAAGTTTCAGGTAACGGAGCTACTCAGGAATTAAAAATCAATTTCCCAGAGGTAGGTTTGAAAAAACTTTTAGCTAGTGTAGCCCCAATTGAGAAAAAAATCTAATTTTTCATCCTTCTCACGAATAATAAAGTGAGGAGGATTTTTATGTACAGTATTTCATTCCAAGAAGATTCACTATTGCCAAGAGAAAGACTGGCCCAAGAAGGAGTAGAAGTGCTCAGTAATCAAGAGTTGCTAGCTATTTTACTCAGGACAGGAACACGTCAGGCTAGTGTTTTTGAAATTGCCCAGAAAGTCTTGAGCAATCTTTCAAGCCTAACGGATTTAAAAAAAATGACCCTGCAGGAATTGCAGAGTCTGTCTGGCATCGGGCGAGTTAAGGCTATAGAATTGCAAGCTATGATTGAACTGGGGCATCGTATCCACAAACACGAGACCCTTGAAATGGAAAGTATTCTCAGCAGTCAAAAGTTAGCCAAGAAGATGCAACAGGAGTTGGGACATAAAAAACAAGAGCACCTGGTGGCGCTCTATCTCAATACTCAAAATCAAATCATTCATCAACAGACCATTTTTATCGGTTCTGCAACTCGTAGTATCGCTGAACCGCGAGAGATTCTTCACTATGCAATAAAGCATATGGCGACTTCACTTATCTTGGTCCACAATCATCCTTCAGGAGCGGTAGCACCTAGTCGAAATGATGATCATGTTACTAAACTTGTCAAAGAAGCCTGCGACCTGATGGGTATTGTCCTCTTGGACCATTTGATTGTCTCACATTCTAATTACTTTAGTTATCGTGAAAAGACGGATTTAATCTAAAGTTCATTAACAACATAGTCAAAGAGTTTTTTATCTTTGGGGCGATTTTCAAATAGAAATTCTGGGTGCCATTGGACACCGAGAAAGGGAACATTATCCGTACTTATGACAGCTTCAATGATACCATCTTTAGGATCATGAGCCGCAATCTTTAAATTTGGTGCTAAATCTTTTATACTCTGGTGGTGGAAGGAGTTGATATGGGAAATTTCTCCATAGATTTCTCGAAGAACAGTATCTGGTTCTGTCACCAAGCGTTGGGTTGTGTACTCAGCAGAAGAATCCTGCCAGTGGTCTTCGATATCTTGATACAGAGTGCCACCCATAGCAACGTTAAAGAGTTGAGTACCACGACAGATGGAGAAAATTGGCTTTTTCTGTTTGATAGCTTCCTTAATGAGGGCCAGTTCGAAGATATCTCTTTGAAGGTGATAGTCATCGCTATCAATGGTTTTCGGTTCGCCATAGAATTTTGGATCAACATTTTGCCCACCTGTTAAGATGAGCTTGTCAATCATACTGATATAGTGGCAGGCCATTTCTTGATCACCAATCGGTAGGATGATGGGAATCCCTCCAGCGTCTTTAACGCCTTCAACAAAGCCTTTTGCTACGTAGCTCATCATGATGTTATCATCTGGATGAGTTTTTTCGTTTCCTGTGATCCCAATAACTGGTTTTTTCATAAAATGATTTTCGCTTTCTAATCCTCTTTTCGCATGAAGTAGAGGAGGGTTTGGAGTTCACTTGTCAAATCGACATATTGAACGACCACGTCTTTTGGTAAATGAAGATGAACTGGTGAAAAACTGAGAATTCCTTTCACGCCAGCATCAACCAAGAGATTAGCGACCTCTTGTGACTTAACGCTGGGAACGGTCAGGATAGCAGTCTTAACATCAGCATCCTTGATTTTTTCTTTGATTTGAGAAATCCCGTAAATAGGAATTCCATCAGGAGTTTGCGTACCGACTTCAGGATGCTCATCTAGGTCAAAGGCCATGATGATTTTCATCTTGTTACGCTCGTGGAAGCGGTAGTGTAGCAGGGCATGCCCCATATTTCCAATACCAACCAGCATGACATTGGTAATAGAGTTATCATTGAGCAAATCGGCAAAAAATGTCATCAGTTTTTTGACATCATAGCCAAAACCACGACGACCAAGTTCACCAAAATAGGAAAAATCCCGACGTACGGTCGCAGAATCAATACCGATGGCCTCTGCAATTTGTTTAGAGTTGGCACGTTCAATCTTTTCTGCATGAAATCTCTTAAAAATTCGATAGTAGAGGGAGAGTCTTTTTGCTGTAGCTTTTGGAATAGCGGACTGTTTATCTTTCACAAAATCACAACCTTTCTATTCTTCTATTTTATAGAAACATTGTGAAAAAATCAACAAAAATAAGAAAAAACTAAGAAAAATCTTAGTTTTGATGTAAAAAATCTGCATGTGATAGAAAACGGTAGAGGTCTCCGACCAGTCCTTGGTAAACTTCCTGTCCCTCAAAAGTCAAAGAAGTCACATAAAGTGTATCTGGTAGGGTCACACATCCTGACAAAGCCAGCATGAGAGCCTCATAATCTTCATACTTGAGAGTACGCTCTACATGATAGCTGTCTTTATAGGTCAGTTTAAACATATAGGACCTATCTTTCAGATTTTGTAAAGACACCACGTTCTACCAAACTATCCATGAGGAAATAGAATTTTTCCTGATGAATGTGGTGGTCTTCTGATTTGAAAATATCAACCAGACGGAGACCAAACTTGTCAGTGATATTGATTTTAGCCCCTGTTAGCTCTTTATTGATAATGATTTTGAGTTGGAAGCCTTCACCGCTGTTTGGCACTTTTTCCAAAAGGCGCGTCAATTCATAGTTACCAACCTTAGTCTCAAAAAAGGTGTTGTCTTTGAGGGTGAATTTTTTAACAGAAGGGCTAAGAGTGTAGTCGTAACGACAATTTTTTAATTGAATGGTTTTTTCAAATGCCATATGGCTAACCTCCGATAATTTCTTTTAAGGTTTTTGCGAGGATTTGTAGTTCTTGAACAGTATTTTGTGGTGAGAGACTGATACGAACGGATTCCTTCAAGCGTTCTGAATTGTCTCCGTACATGGCTTCAAGAACATGGCTGGATTGGACAATACCTGCAGTACAAGCCGAGCCAGTAGAGATTGAAATTCCAGCTAAATCTAGACGGAGGAGTAAAAGGTCGTTTTTCTGACCAGGAAATCCAATATTGAGAACATAAGGAAGCTGATGTTGTCCTCTATTCAGGTAATACTGAACTCCCTCAAGCTCCGCAAGAAAGGCAGTTTCTAGATTTTGTACATGTTGGAAATGTTCTTCTTGCTTTTCTAAATCTTCTTTTAGGGCTGCAACCATGCCTACGATGGCAGCTAGATTTTCAGTACCTGCACGTTTTTTCTGTTCTTGGTCTCCACCATGGAGATAGGAATCAAAGTCCATGCTAGATGCGTAGAGAAAGCCGATTCCCTTAGGACCATGAAATTTATGGGCAGAAGCAGTGAGAAAATCAATGCCCAATTCTTCTGGATGAATAGGGATTTTTCCAATAGCCTGAACTGCATCAACATGATAGGCAGCAGGGTGTTGCTTGAGTATTTGGCCAATTTCAGCAATGGGCAGTAGGTTTCCTGTCTCATTATTGGCAAACATGGTAGAAACCAAAATCGTATCGTCACGTAAAGCCTTTTGAATTTGCTGGGCTGCGATTTCTTGATTTTCTGGCTGAATAATGGTTGCTTCAAACCCAAAGTTTTGAACCAAGTAATCAATGGTTTCAAGGACGGCATGGTGCTCAATGGCAGTTGTGATGATATGTTTTCCTTGTTCTTGGTGACGAAGGCAGTAGCCAATGATGGCAGTATTGTTTCCTTCAGTCCCACCAGAAGTGAAAAAGATATGTTGAGGTTTTGTCCCCAGTAACTGGGCTAGTTCCTGACGGGCTTCTCTCAAGAGTTTGCCAGCTTGACGACCATGACCATGAATGCTAGATGGATTGCCATGGGTTTCTTGCATAACCTTGGTCATAGCTGAAATAGCAACTGCTGACATGGGAGTCGTTGCAGCATTGTCCAAATAAATCAAATAATCACCTTATTTCTTTTTGTTGTAGGCAAAGAGTGGGCTGACTGGTTTTCTTTCGTGGATACGGACGATGGCATCACCAATTAACTCACTAGCAGTGATGTAGCATACGTTTTTAGGAGTTTTTTCTTTTGTTGCTACTGAATCAGTCACAAGAATTTCTTTAATATTAGTATTGTCAAGAAGTTCAGCAGCTCCTTCGACGAAGAGACCGTGGCTAGAAACAGCATAAATTTCTGTAGCTCCTTCACGTTCAACGATTTTAGCAGCTTCAGAGAAGGTACGTCCTGTATTAAGAATATCATCAATCAAGATGGCTTTCTTACCTTCAACATCACCAATAATATAACCTTCGTTACGAGTTGCATCGTCTTGAGGGTAGTCGATAATGGCGATAGGAGCATCAAGATACTCAGCCAAGCTACGAGCACGTTTCACACCTGAATTTTTAGGGCTAACCACGACAACATCTGAACCGAGTAGGCCCTTATCGCAGTAATGTTTTGCAAATAGAGGAACTGTATAGAGGTTGTCAACAGGAATATCAAAGAAGCCTTGCACCTGAACAGCATGCAAATCAAGGGTAAGGACACGGTCAACTCCAGCCTTAACCAGCATATTAGCAACTAGTTTAGCTGTAAGTGGCTCACGAGGTGAAGCAATGCGGTCTTGACGTGCATAGCCAAAATATGGAAGAACAACGTTGATGCTGTGGGCACTTGCGCGCACACAAGCGTCGACCATGATCAACAATTCCATTAGGTGGTTGTTAACAGGGAAACTTGTTGATTGGATGATGTAAACATCATAACCACGGACACTTTCTTCGATATTCACTTGGATTTCTCCATCTGAAAATTGACGTGATGATAGTTTTCCAAGTGGGACACCAACAGCTTGAGCAATTTTCTGTGCAATCTCTTGGTTAGAGTTGAGTGCGAAAAGTTTCATGTTTTTTCTATCTGACATTATAGACCGTCCTCTGTAAACTTTTTAAATCCTAGCCATATCTGCCTAGCCTATATGAACTGGGATTTTTGTATTTTATCTTTTCTATTTTACCAAAAAATAGAGATTATTTCAGCTATTTTTCATGCTTTTGACAAATCGAACCAATTTTGAGGGAGCTTTTTGGTAGGAAATCTGATTTTCCTCTAAAAATTGCTGGAAATCCTGTTTCCCTTGCTCGTGATTTTCAACTTCAAGCTCTAATTCGTAATCTGTAATATCAAAGTACTGACTTTCATCCAGCGCCATGAGACCAATAGCTGTTTGCATTTCATAGCGAAGTGTCGTTAGACAACCAAGGATCTGCCATTCACTAGTTTTAATACCATGTTTCGCCAATTCATCCAGTACTAGCCCTTGAGGAAGTTTTTTCTTGCTCAGATAGTTTTCAGCATCTTTTAGTTGCAATTTTTGATTGTATTCCATGTTTCCGACACTTTGTGGGACTTTGAGTGTCAATTCTGCCCAGTTTTCAAAGGTTCGAATGCGCATAGCAACTTTCTTTTCTCGCAGTTCAAAATCAGGCGTGTCTATGTAGTAATTTTTTTGAAGAACAGGAGTGACGTCTGTGAACTGGTTCTTTAGACGATTGTATTCATCTTTTTTCAAGAGTGTTTTCAATTCAATTTCTAAATGTTTCATTTTTCTTACCTTTTCTTTATCGTTGAAAGCGGATTTATGATATAATAGCTTTGTATTTATTGTATATAAATCTGGAGAAAAAATCAAAGATATTTTTGAAGGATAATATGAGAACAAGGGAGAATATATGACCTTAGAATGGGAAGAATTTCTAGATCCTTACATTCAAGCTGTTGGTGAGTTAAAGATTAAACTGCGTGGTATTCGTAAGCAATATCGTAAACAAAATAAGCATTCTCCGATTGAGTTTGTGACTGGTCGAGTTAAGCCAATTGAGAGCATCAAGGAAAAAATGGTTCGGCGTGGCATTACTTATGCGACCTTGGAACACGATTTGCAAGATATTGCTGGTTTGCGTGTGATGGTTCAGTTTGTAGATGACGTCAAGGAAGTAGTGGAAATTTTGCGCAAACGTCAGGACATGCGAATCATACAGGAGCGAGATTACATTACTCATCGAAAAGCATCAGGCTATCGTTCCTATCACGTGGTAGTAGAATATATGGTTGACACCATCAGTGGAGCCAAGACTATTTTGGCAGAAATTCAAATACGTACCTTGGCCATGAATTTCTGGGCAACGATAGAACATTCTCTCAACTACAAGTACCAAGGGGATTTCCCAGAGGAGATTAAGAAGCGACTGGAAATTACTGCCAAAATTGCCCATCAGTTGGATGAAGAAATGGGTAAAATTCGAGATGATATCCAGGAAGCCCAGGCTCTTTTTGATCCTTTGAGTAGAAAATTAAATGATGGTGTAGGAAACAGTGACGATACAGATGAAGAATACAGGTAAACGAATTGATCTGATAGCTAATAGAAAATCGCAAAGTCAAAGGGTTTTGTATGAATTGCGAGATCGTTTGAAGAGAAATCAGTTTATACTCAATGATACCAATCCGGACATTGTCATTTCCATTGGTGGGGATGGCATGCTCTTGTCGGCCTTTCATAAGTACGAAAACCAGCTTGACAAGGTCCGCTTCATTGGTGTTCACACTGGACATTTGGGCTTCTATACGGACTACCGTGATTTTGAGTTGGATAAGCTAGTGACTAATTTGCAGCTAGACACTGGAGCAAGAGTCTCTTACCCTGTTCTAAATGTGAAGGTTTTTCTTGGAAATGGAGAGGTCAAGATTTTCAGAGCACTAAATGAAGCTAGTATCCGCAGGTCGGATCGAACCATGGTAGCAGATATTGTGATTAATGGAGTTCCCTTTGAACGTTTTCGTGGAGACGGGGTGACAGTTTCGACCCCGACTGGTAGTACAGCCTATAACAAGTCGCTTGGTGGAGCTGTTTTGCACCCTACCATTGAAGCTCTTCAGTTGACGGAAATTGCCAGTCTTAACAATCGTGTTTATCGTACGCTAGGTTCGTCCATTATTGTTCCTAAGAAGGATAAGATTGAACTTATCCCGACGAGAAACGATTACCATACTATTTCGGTTGACAATAGCGTGTATTCCTTCCGCAATATTGAGCGAATTGAGTATCAAATCGACCATCATAAGATTCACTTTGTCGCATCACCTAGCCATACCAGTTTCTGGAATCGCGTTAAGGATGCTTTTATTGGCGAGGTGGACGAATGAGGTTTGAATTTATCGCAGATGAGCATGTCAAGGTTAAGACCTTTTTGAAAAAGCATGAGGTTTCTAAGGGGCTTCTGGCCAAGATTAAGTTTCGAGGTGGAGCTATTCTAGTCAATGACCAACCGCAAAATGCAACCTATCTATTGGATCTTGGAGACCGTGTTACCATTGACATTCCCGCTGAGGAAGGCTTTGAAACTCTAGAAGCAATCGAGCGCCCACTGGATATTCTCTATGAGGATGACCATTTTCTAGTCTTGAATAAACCCTATGGAGTGGCTTCTATTCCTAGTGTCAACCACTCCAATACCATTGCCAATTTTATCAAGGGTTACTATGTCAAGCAAAACTATGAAAATCAGCAGGTTCACATTGTGACCAGGCTTGATAGAGATACTTCTGGCTTGATGCTCTTTGCTAAGCACGGCTATGCCCATGCACGACTAGACAAGCAGTTGCAGAAGAAGTTCATTGATAAACGATACTTTGCTTTGGTTAAAGGTGATGGACACTTGGAAGCAGAGGGGGAAATTATTGCTCCTATTGCGCGTGATGAAGACTCTATTATTACTAGACATGTAGCTAAAGGTGGAAAGTACGCCCATACATCATATAAGATTGTCGCTTCCTATGGAAATATTCACTTGGTCGACATTCGCCTGCACACTGGTCGAACCCACCAAATCCGAGTCCATTTTTCTCATATTGGTTTTCCTTTGTTGGGCGATGACTTGTACGGAGGTAGTCTGGATGACGGCATTCAACGTCAGGCCCTGCATTGCCATTACCTATCCTTTTATCATCCATTTTTAGAGCAAGACTTGCAGTTAGAAAGTCCCTTGCCGGATGATTTTAGCAACCTTATTACCCAGTTATCAACTAATACTCTATAAAAACAGTTTCAGAGTATAATTATTATCTTAAAGGAGAAAACTCATGGAAGTTTTTGAAAGTCTCAAAGCCAACTTGGTTGGTAAAAATGCTCGTATCGTTCTCCCTGAAGGGGAAGAACCACGTATTCTTCAAGCGACTAAACGCTTGGTAAAAGAAACAGAAGTGATTCCTGTTTTGCTTGGAAATCCTGAAAAAATTAAAATTTATCTTGAAATTGAAGGGATCATGGACGGTTATGAGGTCATCGACCCTCAACATTATCCTCAATTTGAAGAAATGGTTGCTGCCTTGGTAGAGCGTCGCAAGGGCAAAATGTCTGAAGAAGATGCACGCAAGGTTTTGGTTGAAGATGTCAACTATTTTGGTGTTATGTTGGTTTACTTGGGCTTGGTTGATGGAATGGTGTCAGGAGCGATTCACTCAACTGCTTCAACAGTTCGCCCAGCCCTACAAATCATTAAAACTCGTCCAAATGTGACTCGTACTTCAGGTGCCTTCCTCATGGTTCGTGGTACGGAACGTTACCTCTTTGGAGATTGTGCTATCAATATCAATCCTGATGCAGAAGCCTTGGCTGAAATTGCCATCAACTCAGCTATCACAGCTAAGATGTTTGGAATCGAGCCTAAAATTGCTATGCTAAGCTATTCTACTAAGGGTTCAGGTTTTGGTGAAAGTGTTGATAAGGTTGTTGAAGCAACTAAAATTGCTCACGACTTGCGACCCGACCTTGAAATCGATGGGGAATTGCAATTTGATGCAGCCTTTGTTCCAGAAACTGCAGCTCTGAAAGCTCCTGGAAGTACGGTAGCTGGTCAAGCAAATGTCTTCATCTTCCCAGGTATCGAGGCAGGAAATATCGGCTACAAGATGGCAGAACGTCTTGGTGGTTTTGCGGCTGTTGGACCTGTTTTACAAGGTTTGAACAAGCCAGTTAACGACCTTTCTCGTGGATGTAATGCTGATGATGTTTACAAGTTGACCCTTATCACAGCGGCCCAAGCAGTTCATCAATAGAGAGAAGTGCTACTAAATAATTCGCATTTATAATCAAAAAACGCACAGTATCAGGAGCTGAAAACCTTGATACTATGCGTTTTATTGTGTGAAGATTTACTTCATTTTCTCTTAAAATTGAGTTTTTGCCCAGCCTATTTTAGTCTTTATAAGCTACGATACCAATGATGGTATCAACTGCACGTTCCATAGTCTGAAGGCTAACGTATTCAAAACGTCCGTGCATATTTTCTCCTCCCGCAAAGATATTAGGAGTTGGGATTCCCATAAAGGAAATCTTAGAGCCGTCTGTCCCTCCACGGATTGGTTCGATTATAGGAGTGATACCCAGATCTTCCATAACGGCTTTGGCAATGGTAATTGGAGTCATATCTTTTTCAATGACTTCTTTCATATTGTAGTACTGGTCTGTCAAGTTTAGGGTGACACGGTCGCTACCAAGTTCTTGATTCATCTTATCAGCGATAGACTGCATAGCTGCTTTACGCGCTTCAAAGGCATTTTTTTCAAAATCACGAATGATGTAGCTTGCATGCGCCTCCTCGACACTACCTGTCACATCCATTAGATGGTAAAAACCTTGGTAACCTTCAGTTAACTCTGGTCTGTCATTCTCTGGAAGTTGATTGTGAAAATCAATTGCTAGCTGAAGGGCGTTGACCATCTGACCTTTGGCAGTACCAGGGTGGACATTACGTCCTTGGAAATGCAATTCAGCACCCGCTGCTGAAAAGGTTTCGTACTGAAGCTCACCTAATGGCCCACCATCAACTGTGTAGGCAAAGTCCACATCAAAATCATCTGCATCAAATTGATTAGCACCAACACCAATTTCCTCATCTGGACCAAAACCAACACGAATCTCACAGTGTTTTATTTCAGGGTGGGCAGTCAGATATTCAATAGCAGTCATAATTTCAGCAATACCAGACTTATCATCAGCACCTAGCAAGGTTGTTCCATCTGTTGTGATGAGCGTTTGTCCTGGATATTTCTCAAGACTCTTAAAGTCAGCTGGATCGAGTTTGAAACCAGAATTTCCTAGTTTAATCACACCACCATCGTAGTTTTCAATTACCTGTGGATTGACTCCTTCGGCATTAAAGTCAGCAGTATCCATGTGGGAGATGAAGCCAATTTTTCGTGTTAAAGATGGATCATTGGCTGGCAAGGTCCCAATTGCAAAACCATTTGGAAGGTAGTAGACGTTTTGCAGTCCAACACGTTTCATTTCAGGAATAAGAACATCGGTTGCGAAGTCAACCTGACTCTGCGTACTTGGAGTAGTAGTAGAGTGTTCATCAGAGCGCGTGTTGACCTTAACGTAGGTTAAGAAGCGGTCCAAGAGATTTGGATAAGTCATAAAAAACTCCTTTTGAATTCATTTTTTCCATTGTATCATAGAAAGAAGAGAAAAACAAAAGACAGAAGTTAGGGAAATTCGCTATGTTGGCGTTTACTTATTAATGGATAAATGATAAAATAAACTTGATAAAAATATCACAAGGAAGCAGTTATGAAAAAAGCAATTTTAATGATGACTTTCGGTTCGCCAGAAGAGATTACCTTTGAAGGTGTGGCTGATTTTTTCACAAATATTCGTCGTGGAGTGAGACCTCAAGACCATGAAATTCAAACACTCTATGATAATTATGTACGAATTGGAGGTACGCCTCTGCAAAAAATTACCCGAGAAGAGGTTGCCTTGGTAGAAGCTAGGCTTGGGAATGAGTACAGTGTCTATTTTGCCAATAAGTTTTCCAGTCCCTTTATTCCAGATGTAATCGGTCAGATGGAAGCAGACGGCATTGAACAGTGTATTTGCTTGATTTTGGAGCCCCATTATTCTTTCTACTCTGTCATGGGCTATGAAAAATTTTTAGAAAGCAAACAAATTCAATTTTTGGTCATTAAGGACTGGTATCAGGAAGAAGCGCTCTTAAACTATTGGGCAGATGAAATTGGTAAGATTTTAAAAGAAGAAGTAAAGCAGGATAGCTTTAGAGTCATCTTTTCAGCTCATAGTGTGCCCATTTTTGCCTTGGATTTTGGTGATCCTTATATCGATCAAATTTTTGAAAATAGCAAGCTAGTTGCTGAAAAACTAGGCTTGAGTTCAGAGCAATATACTAACACTTGGCAGAGTGAAAGTGATATCGGGATTCCATGGATTAAGCCAGATGTTTTAGAGTATCTCAGAGAACAGAAAGAACATCCAGACCATTATATTTTTGTTCCTATCAGCTTCATTAGCGAGCATATTGAAGTCTTGTTTGACAATGATGTGGAATGTTATGACTTATGTCAGGAATTTGGTGTAAACTACCATCGTCCACCAATGCCAAATACAGATTCTCGTTTGATTGATGCCTTGGTCAATACCGTCAGAGCCAATGAACATCAAGAGTTTAAGGAATTTCTCCCAGAAGAAGAGACCTTTGATGAGTTAGTTCCTTCAGACGAGACGAAAAACATTTTGGCCGAATCTCAAGATTTACAAATGCCAGAATTTGTGAAAAAACTGATTGAGAAAAAAGGTCGTGAAAATGTTAAGATGCCTTATTTGATTAAGAAAATGCTAGAGAAAGCAGGTAAGTTGCCGAAAGAGTAAAGAAAAAGGATTTAGCTTTGCGCTAGATCCTTTTAATCGATTATTTTTTCTCAAGAAGGGCTTTGATTTCTTGAAGTACTTCCAACTCAGTTGGAGCAGCTGGAGCTTCCTCAGCAGCTTCTTCTTTCTTAGTAAGGCTTTGAGCTTTTTCGATACCTTTGATAACAAAGAAGAGAACAGTACCGATAACTAGGAAGTTGATAACAGCGCTCAAGAATTTACCATATGTAACACCATTCCAAGCAAGCTCAGCGATGTTTTGTACTTTCGCAGCTTCCAAGGCTGGATTCAAAATAAGTGGAGTGATGATATCGTTAACAAGTGATGTAACGATTGCACCAAAAGCAGAGGCAATGATCACACCGACAGCAAGGTCTACAACATTACCACGAAGCAAAAATGCTTTAAGATCTTTTAACATTTTCATAATTTCCTTTCAAAAAAAGTTTATAATTCATTATATATTAATTAAGAAAAGCTTACAAGATATATGCTCAGAAATTTTATTTTTTAAAAATAAAAACCTTGCTAAAAATGTAATTAAGGATAATTATCAATAATTGTGCAAGAACTGTTTCGATTGCATTGATTTTGTCAAGTTTTTCATTTACGAATTGACCTATGATGTGGGGAAACTGGGTTACAAATAGAAAAGTAAGGAGCAAGTCTAACAGAAAAGTAGAAAGGCGGGCAAGAGAAAATTTCACTAAACGGCTTGGCCAATTCTGCCTAGCTTGCTTAAATACAATCCTATCATTTGTGATAAAGGCAAAGAGGATACCAATTATATTTGCCAAGGTCGTAGCAAGAAGTTCCTGATGACTTAGTTGATAAATGACTAATCGTGAGAGAATCGAAACTAGAGTTGTTGCAAGGCCAAAGAAGAGATAGGCTAAGATTTCATTGTTAAAAAATTTTTGAATAGGAATTTTCATGGTTTAAGTATAGCATAAAGCAGGCTATTGTGCTATACTAGTAAGGTTGAATAAAGCAACCCTTGGTGCTTAGCTTCTTTCACCAAGCATATTACACGCGAGCAACCGCTAAAGGAGAAAAGATGAAAAAATTAACTATTCGTGATGTTGCAGACATTGCAATCGTTGCTGCTATTTATGTCGTTTTGACTGTCACACCGCCTCTAAATGCCATCAGCTATGGTGCTTATCAGTTCCGTATTTCAGAAATGATGAACTTTATGGCTTTTTACAATCCTAAGTACATCATCGGAGTTACCATCGGTTGTATGATTGCTAATTTCTTTAGCTTCGGACTGCTAGATGTCTTTGTTGGTGGTGGATCAACCCTAGTATTCCTCAGTCTAGGTGTTTGGCTTTTTGCAAAATACAGCAAAGATTACCTCTTTAATGGATTAATTCGAAAAGATCATTTCTTCTTTTCAATCCTCTTTTCAATTTCCATGTTTACTATCGCTGCCGAGTTGAATATTGTAGCGCAATTACCATTTTTCCTTACTTGGTTTACAACAGGAGTTGGTGAATTTGCCTCATTGATTATTGGAGCGATTATTATCGGTAAAATTGGTCGTCGAATCGATTTAAGCAAATAGAAGAAGACAAGCTGGGTGACTCTTACCTGGCTTTTTCTTATGGAAAATTTCTAAGGAAACTTGACAAGATTTTCTAACTGTAGTATACTTTTTAAGTAAGCTGATTTAGCTCAGTTGGCAGAGCGCATCCATGGTAAGGATGAGGTCGCCGGTTCAATCCCGGCAATTAGCATTAAATATACAGAAAAACCCTTGATTTACAAGGTTTTTTGTTATGTCTGCATCAAAAGTTTCAAAGATATTTCTATTCAGCTGTGTAAATAAAACTAATACTCAATGAAAATCAAAGAGCAAACTAGGAAGCTAGCCGCAGGTTGCTCAAAGCACTGCTTTGGGGTTGTAGATAGAACTGACGAAGTCAGCTCAAAACATGTTTTTGAGGTTGTAGATAAGACTGACGAAGTCAGTCACATATATACGGTAAGGCGACGCTGACGAAGTTTGAAGAGATTTTCGAAGAGTATAAAGAGTTTCGTTTGTTGACAAAAGTCATTCTCTTTAGTAGAATAGTAGATGCGATGAGTCGATAGGTAGTCTTCGGACTACTATTGAGCATAAGGAGGTCATAACGCAGGAGCGGACCTTGATGAGTTGTGTGAACCTGCTCATCACATGAAGATGCCTCTTAGTCCCTGGTCTAGCGACTGGGGATTTTTATTTTCCAAAAAATGATGAAAAAGCTTTGCAATTCATGGAAAAAGTAGTATAATACATCTATTATAGAAATTTTTAGAAAATTCCGAAAGAGGTTATTTATGGGATATACAGTTGCTGTAGTCGGCGCGACAGGTGCTGTCGGAGCTCAGATGATAAAAATGTTGGAAGAATCAACACTTCCAATCGATAAAATTCGTTTACTTGCTTCTGCACGTTCAGCAGGCAAGACTTTAAAATTTAAAGATCAAGATATTACGATTGAAGAAACAACTGAAACAGCTTTTGAGGGAGTTGATATTGCTCTCTTTTCAGCAGGTGGTTCTACATCAGCTAAGTATGCACCATACGCAGTTAAAGCTGGAGCGGTAGTAGTAGATAATACATCCTACTTCCGTCAAAATCCAGATGTTCCTTTGGTTGTACCAGAGGTCAATGCTCACGCACTTGATGCTCACAACGGTATTATTGCCTGCCCTAACTGTTCAACAATCCAAATGATGGTAGCTCTTGAGCCAGTTCGCCAAAAATGGGGATTGGACCGTATCATTGTTTCAACTTACCAAGCAGTTTCAGGTGCTGGTATGGGAGCAATTCTTGAGACACAACGTGAACTTCGTGAAGTCTTGAACGATGGAGTGAAACCACGTGATTTACATGCTGAAATCTTGCCTTCAGGTGGTGACAAGAAACACTATCCTATCGCCTTTAACGCTCTTCCACAAATTGATGTTTTCACTGACAATGATTACACTTACGAAGAGATGAAAATGACCAAGGAAACTAAGAAAATCATGGAAGATGATAGTATCGCAGTGTCTGCAACATGTGTGCGCATTCCAGTCTTGTCAGCTCACTCTGAGTCTGTTTATATCGAAACAAAAGAAGTGGCTCCAATTGAAGAAGTGAAAGCAGCTATCGCAGCCTTCCCAGGTGCTGTTCTTGAGGATGATGTAGCTCATCAAATTTATCCTCAAGCTATCAATGCAGTGGGTTCACGTGATACCTTTGTTGGTCGTATCCGTAAAGACTTGGATGCTGAAAAAGGAATCCACATGTGGGTTGTTTCAGATAACCTTCTCAAAGGTGCTGCTTGGAACTCAGTTCAGATTGCTGAAACTTTGCACGAACGTGGCTTGGTTCGTCCAACAGCTGAATTGAAATTTGAATTAAAATAGTCATATCGTTTAGGAGTTCAGATGAACTCCTTCTTTGAAATAGAGAGGTGTTTTCATGTCTTATCAAGATTTAAAAGAGTGTAAAATCATCACAGCCTTTATTACCCCCTTCCACGAGGATGGTTCCATCAACTTTGATGCCATTCCAGCCTTGATTGAGCATTTGTTGGCGCATCATACAGACGGAATTCTTCTCGCAGGGACCACTGCTGAGAGTCCAACTTTGACCCACGATGAGGAGTTGGAGCTGTTTGCGGCTGTACAAAAGATTGTCAATGGACGCGTTCCTTTGATTGCGGGTGTAGGTACCAATGATACGCGTGACTCGATTGAGTTTGTCAAAGAAGTAGCAGAGTTTGGTGGTTTTGCTGCTGGGCTTGCTATTGTGCCTTATTACAACAAGCCTTCTCAAGAAGGGATGTATCAGCACTTTAAAGCCATTGCAGATGCTTCTGACTTACCAATTATTATCTATAATATTCCAGGTCGTGTGGTTGTCGAGTTAACTCCAGAAACCATGCTTCGTTTGGCTGACCATCCAAATATCATTGGTGTCAAAGAATGTACGAGTTTGGCTAATATGGCTTACTTGATTGAGCACAAGCCAGAAGAGTTCTTGATTTATACAGGTGAGGATGGAGATGCTTTCCATGCTATGAACCTTGGTGCGGATGGGGTTATTTCTGTTGCATCACATACAAATGGGGATGAAATGCACGAGATGTTTACTGCCATTGCAGAAAGCGATATGAAGAAAGCCGCAGCTATTCAACGTAAATTCATTCCTAAGGTTAATGCCCTCTTCTCATATCCAAGTCCTGCTCCTGTCAAGGCCGTTCTCAACTATATGGGATTTGAAGCTGGTCCAACTCGATTACCTCTAGTTCCAGCACCAGAAGAAGATGCAAAACGCATTATCAAGGTTGTTGTAGATGGCGACTACGAAGCAACTAAAGCAACCGTAACAGGTGTCTTAAGACCAGATTACTAATAAGACAATAAAATCCATGACCGCAAGAACGATCATGGATTTTTCTTATTTTCCTAAGCAGAATTGGCTAAAGAGTTGGGTGATGAGTTCATCAGGAGCAGCATCCCCAGTGATTTCTCCGAGGATTTCCCAAGTACGAGTCAAATCAACTTGAAGTAAGTCAACTGGCATACCTAGTTCAAGACCTTCGTTAACAGCCTGTAGGCTTTCAACTGCTTTTTCAATCAGGGAAATGTGACGGGCATTTGACAAGTAGGTAGCATCTTGCTCAACAAAACCGGCATTCTCAAAGAAGAGGTTGTTGATTTTCTCTTCAATCTTATCGATGTTTTGGTTTTTAAGGACTGAAATACGAATAACGTCTTCAGGTAGTTCCGAAATTTCAATCGCTTCAGGCAGGTCTGTTTTATTAAGTAGAATAATACGGTTAGTATCCTGACTAATTTCAAGAAGTTGTCTGTCTTGAGCAGTCAGTGGTTCACTGGCATTTAGCACCAGTAGAACCAAGTCGGCTTCCTTGAGGGCTTTTTTCGAACGCTCAACACCTATTTGTTCCACGATGTCATCCGTTTCACGGATACCAGCTGTATCAATCAATTTGAGAGGAACACCATTGATGTTGACGTATTCTTCGATGACATCTCGAGTAGTACCAGCAATGTCTGTAACGATAGCCTTATCCTCACGCAAGAGGTTGTTGAGGAGGCTGGATTTCCCAACGTTTGGACGTCCGATGATGGCTGTTGAAATTCCTTCACGAAGGATTTTACCGCGACGGGCTGTTCTAAGGAGATTAGTTAGTAATTGTTCAAACTCCATTGTCTTTTCACGGACAACAGCAGTAGTGGCTTCCTCAACATCGTCATACTCAGGATAGTCGATATTGACTTCAACTTGGGCAAGTGTATTGAGGATTTCTTGGCGGGTATTGTTAATGAGGTTAGAAAGGGAACCATCGAGTTGTTTGACCGCAATGTTCATGGCCTTGTCAGTCTTGGCGCGGATGATATCCATCACTGCCTCGGCCTGTGTCAAATCCACACGACCGTTTAGAAAGGCACGTTTGGTAAATTCACCAGGTTCTGCCAACCGAGCTCCTTCACGGATAGCTAGTTGGAGAATTTCATTGGTCACCGCAATCCCACCGTGGGTGTTAATCTCGATAATATCCTCACGAGTAAAGGTCTTGGGAGACTTCATAGCCCCAACCATAACCTCGTCCATGACCTTCCCTGTCTGAGGGTCAACAATGTGACCGTAGTTAAGAGTATGGCTAGCAACCTTACTCAAGTCTTTTCCTTTAAAAATCTTTTGCGCAATAGCAAAACTTTCTGTTCCGCTCAGGCGGACAATACCAATAGCCCCTTCACCTAGTGGAGTAGAGATAGCAACGATGGTATCAAATTCACGTGTAATCATAATGTTTCCTTTAATAAATAGCTCTTTTATTGGAAATTTTTCCAAGTCTCTTTTCAAATTGTAACAAATTTGAACTATTTCTTCAATGGATGCTACTTGGAGATTGAAAAAGCCTAAGCAATTCTGCTTAAGCTAGATCATTTGGTGCGCATTTCACCTTGAGGGAAGTAAGTTCCTTCTGGCATGTCGTTGATGATGACATGGACAGCAGATTGAGGTGCTCCAGTGTTACGGACAACAGCTTCCGTTACTTCCTTAGCAAGAGCTTTCTTTTGCTCGAGTGTGCGTCCTTCAAATAAATCGATGCGTACAAATGGCATAATAGCTTCCTCCACTAGTTTTTGATTTCTTCTATTTTACCACATTTTGCCGTTTAAAGCTTAAGAAAATTATGATATACTAGAATGTAGCAAAAATTTAGAAATGGACGTGAAGCAAGAAACATGGCACAGTTGTATTATCGTTATGGGACCATGAACTCTGGAAAGACAATCGAGATTCTCAAGGTGGCCTATAACTATGAGGAGCAAGGAAAAGGTGTTGTGATTATGACCTCGGCTCTGGATACGCGTGACGGTGTTGGCTATGTGTCGAGTCGAATCGGTATGAAACGCCCTGCCCTTGCGATTGAGGAGACGACGGATATCTTTGGCTATATCCGAGATTTACCAGAAAAACCTTACTGTGTGTTGGTCGATGAAGCCCAGTTTCTCAAGCGTCACCATGTTTACGATCTAGCTCGTGTTGTTGATGAGTTAGACATACCTGTCATGGCTTTTGGCTTGAAAAATGACTTTCGCAATGAACTGTTCGAAGGTTCCAAGTATCTCTTGCTCTTAGCAGACAAGATTGACGAAATCAAGACCATCTGTCAGTATTGTAAGAAAAAGGCGACTATGGTTTTGCGAACACAGGATGGACTGCCCGTTTATGACGGTGAGCAGATCCAGATTGGTGGTAATGAAACCTATATCTCGGTTTGCCGTAAACATTATTTTGCCCCTGAAATCAATAAGGAGAATGAAGAAAAATGAACATCTATGATCAACTACAAGCTGTAGAAGACCGTTATGAAGAATTAGGAGAGTTGCTCAGTGACCCAGATGTCGTCTCAGACACCAAGCGTTTCATGGAGCTTTCCAAAGAAGAGGCTTCTACTCGTGATACGGTAACAGCCTACCGTGAGTACAAACAAGTCCTTCAAAACATCGTTGATGCTGAGGAGATGATTAAGGAATCAGGTGGCGATGCGGACTTGGAAGAAATGGCCAAGCAAGAACTCAAAGATGCCAAGGCTGAAAAAGAAGAATACGAAGAAAAACTGAAAATCTTGCTCCTTCCTAAAGATCCAAACGATGACAAGAATATCATCCTTGAAATCCGTGGCGCGGCTGGTGGTGACGAAGCAGCACTTTTCGCTGGAGATTTGCTAACCATGTACCAAAAGTATGCGGAAGCCCAAGGCTGGCGCTTTGAAGTTATGGAAGCCTCTATAAACGGTGTCGGTGGTTTCAAAGAAGTGGTTGCTATGGTTTCTGGTCAGTCTGTATACTCTAAACTCAAGTACGAATCAGGTGCTCACCGTGTGCAACGTGTCCCTGTGACAGAAAGCCAAGGCCGTGTTCATACTTCGACAGCGACAGTTCTTATTATGCCAGAAGTGGAAGAGGTTGAATACGACATTGATCCAAAAGACCTTCGTGTCGACATCTATCATGCCTCTGGTGCTGGTGGACAGAACGTCAATAAGGTTGCGACTGCCGTTCGTATCGTTCACTTGCCAACCAATATCAAGGTTGAGATGCAGGAAGAACGTACCCAGCAGAAGAACCGCGAGAAGGCTATGAAGATTATCCGTGCGCGTGTTGCTGACCACTTTGCTCAGATTGCACAAGACGAACAAGACGCTGAGCGTAAGTCAACAATCGGTACTGGTGACCGTTCAGAACGGATTCGTACTTATAACTTCCCACAAAACCGTGTCACGGACCACCGTATCGGCTTGACCCTCCAAAAACTAGATACCATTTTGTCTGGTAAATTGGATGAAGTTGTGGATGCCTTGGTGCTTTATGACCAAACACAAAAATTAGAAGAATTAAACAAATAAATAATGAAATTAGCTCAATTATTTTCAGATTTTGAAGAAGAATTGATAAGACAAGGAGAGGAAGCTGAAAGCCTCTCTTTTGTCTATCGTAGCCTGAAAAATCTCTCTTTTACTGACTTTGTCTTTGCTCTTCAGCAGGAAGTGACGGAAGAGGAAGAAGTATTTGTAAAAGGAATTTTCCAACAGTTAGTAGATCATAAACCGGCACAGTACATCATCGGTCATGCAGATTTCTTTGGTATGCAGTTAACAGTTGATGAGCGAGTATTGATTCCTCGTCCAGAAACAGAGGAGTTGGTGGAGCTTATCCTGGCTGAAAATCCTGAGACGAATCTTTCAGTTCTGGATATTGGAACAGGTAGTGGAGCTATTGCTCTCGCCTTAGCAAAAAACAGACCAGATTGGTCAGTGACAGCAGCAGATATTTCCCAAGATGCTTTAGATGTAGCTAATGAAAATGCTAAAAATCAAAATCTTCAAATATTTTTAAAAAAATCTGACTGTTTTACAGAAATTTCTGAAAAATATGATATAATTGTTTCCAATCCACCCTATATCTCTCGTGAAGATGAGTCAGAGGTCGGCTTGAATGTTTTGCATTCGGAGCCTCATCTAGCTCTCTTTGCAGACGAGGATGGCCTAGCTATTTACCGTAGAATTGCGGAAGATGTAAAAGACTATCTCAAATATGGTGGTAAGATTTACCTTGAAATTGGATACAAGCAAGGTCAAAGTGTTCCTGAACTTTTTAGGAAGCATCTTCCTGAAAAACGTGTAAGAACACTCAAGGACCAATTTGGTCAAGATAGGATGGTTGTGGTTGATGATGGACAGGATTAGACAAGAGTTGGAGAAGGGGGGGGCAGTTGTCTTACCTACCGAGACAGTTTACGGTCTCTTTGCCAAAGCTCTAGACGAAAAAGCAGTTGATCATGTTTACCAACTCAAACGTCGACCTAGAGACAAGGCCCTCAATCTCAATATCGCCACTTTAGAGGATATCTTGCATTTTTCAAAGAATCAGCCAACTTATCTACAAAAACTTGTAGAGGCCTTTTTACCGGGTCCCTTGACCATTATTCTCGAAGCCAATGACCGAGTCCCCTTTTGGGTCAATTCTGGTCTTGCAACTGTTGGATTTCGGATGCCTAGTCATCCCATTACCCTTGATTTGATTCGAGAGACAGGTCCCTTGATTGGGCCGTCTGCCAATATTTCAGGTCAGGCAAGTGGAGTGACCTTTAATCAAATTCTAGAGGATTTTGACCAAGAGGTTTTGGGGCTAGAAGACGATGCTTTTCTAACTGGACAGGATTCAACTATTTTGGATTTGTCTGGAGACAAGGTGAAAATATTACGCCAAGGGGCCATTAAGCGAGAAGATATTCTTGCTCAGCTGCCAGAGATTTCTTTTGAGGAGGAATGAGATGCTAAGAAATTTAAGAGAAACTGATGTGAAAGCTATATGTGACATTAACCAAGAAGCTTTGGGCTATTCTTTTAGTCCAGAGGAAACAGCTAGTCAATTAGCTAGACTATCTCAGGATTCCCATCATTTCCTTCTTGGCTATGAGGATGAAGCTAGTCATGTCTTACTTGGATATGTCCACGCTGAAGTTTACGAATCCCTCTATTCCAAAGCAGGATTTAATATTTTAGCATTAGCAGTTTCACCTCAAGCACAAGGGCAAGGTATTGGTAAAAGCTTATTGCAAGGGTTAGAGCAAGAAGCAAAAAGACGCGGTTATGGGTTTATCCGCTTAAACTCTGCAGATCATCGTCTGGGTGCTCATGCATTTTATGAAAAAGTTGGTTATACTTGTGATAAAATGCAGAAACGGTTTATTCGCATCTTTTAGTTTAATTTTTTTATTAGAAAATTAAACTAATGGACTAGTCACACAATAAAGGAGAAGACCTATGATTTTTGACAAAGACGATTTTAAAGCATACGATGCTGATCTATGGAATGCTATTACCAAAGAAGAAGAACGCCAACAAAACAACATTGAGTTGATTGCTTCGGAAAACGTAGTTTCCAAGGCTGTTATGGCAGCTCAAGGGTCTATCTTGACGAATAAATACGCCGAAGGCTACCCAGGACGCCGTTATTATGGTGGAACAGATGTAGTAGACGTGGTAGAATCTCTAGCCATTGAACGCGCAAAAGAAATTTTCGGTGCAAAATTTGCCAATGTCCAACCACACTCAGGAAGCCAAGCTAACTGTGCAGCTTACATGGCCTTAATTGAACCAGGTGATACGGTTATGGGAATGGATTTGGCAGCAGGTGGTCACTTGACTCATGGGGCTCCTGTTAGCTTCTCTGGTCAAACCTACAACTTTGTTTCTTATAGTGTGGATCCTGAAACGGAATTCCTAGATTTTGATGCTATCTTGAAACAAGCTAAAGAAGTCAGACCAAAACTGATTGTAGCAGGTGCTTCAGCCTATTCTCAAATTATCGATTTTTCAAAATTCCGTGAAATCGCAGATTCTGTTGGGGCTAAACTTATGGTAGATATGGCCCATATTGCTGGTTTGGTGGCAGCTGGTCTTCACCCAAGCCCAGTGCCATACGCTCATATCACTACAACAACGACCCACAAAACCCTTCGTGGACCTCGTGGTGGTTTGATTTTGACCAACGATGAGGACTTAGCTAAGAAAATCAATTCAGCTATTTTCCCTGGTATTCAGGGTGGTCCTTTGGAGCACGTTGTGGCGGCTAAGGCTGTTTCCTTCAAAGAAGTTTTGGATCCAGCCTTCAAGGAATATGCTGCTAATGTTATCAAGAATAGCAAGGCTATGGCAGACGTCTTCTTGCAAGACCCTGATTTTCGTATCATTTCTGGCGGAACTGAAAACCACCTCTTCCTAGTGGATGTGACTAAGGTTGTAGAAAACGGAAAAGTTGCTCAAAACTTGCTAGATAAAGTCAATATTACCCTAAATAAAAACTCAATCCCTTACGAAGGCTTGTCACCATTCAAGACTAGTGGAATTCGTATCGGAGCAGCAGCCATTACTGCACGTGGATTTGGTGAAGAAGAAAGTCGCAAAGTGGCTGAATTGATCATTAAAACCCTTAAAAATGCAGAAAATGAAGCTGTCTTAGAAGAAGTGAGAAGTGCAGTCAAAGAATTGACAGATGCCTTCCCATTATACGAGGACTAAAACTTTTATGGACATTTATATTAAGAAAGCTATTATCCATCAGTTCAGTCCAGATGATACCGAGCTGTTCCTAGTAGATAAGTTTCTCAATATTACTCCAAAAATCGAAGAATACTTGCGTAAAAAAATTGAACGTGTGTATTCAGATGAAGCCAAGACTGGGATTTTCGAGGAAGAAAATCCCTTCTTCAATCATATCACAGACGATTTGTTGGAGACATCAGTAACACTGGCTAATCTCTGGAAAGAGGAGTTCAGCATTTCAGAAAATCTTAAGACCAATGACTTGATTTTTGTGCAATTTTCTAAAGAAGGTGTAGAACATTTTGCTTTCTTACGAATTGCCCTGCGAGAGACCTTGACCCACCTCGGTGGAGAAGTTGATAATCCAATCAAGCTGACTCAGAATAACCTGCCTGGATTTGGAACGGGTGCTGATGAGGCCTTAGTGGTTAATCTTCAGAGCCACAAGTACCATCTGATTGAAAAACGTATCAAGTACAATGGGGCTTTCTTGAACTATTTTTCAGAAAATCTTCTTGCTGTCGCTCCTAAGATTTCACCAAAGAAATCTATCAAGGAACTGGAAAAAACGGCTCAGAGAATTGCTGAAACTTTTAACACAGATGATTTTCAATTTCAATCTAAGGTAAAATCAGCGATTTTCAATAATCTGGAAGAAAGCAATGAATTGTCACCAGAAAAATTGGCTAATGATCTTTTTGACAACAATCTGACGGCTCGTTTGAGCTTTATTGACCAAGTTAAAGAAGCTGTCCCAGAACCTGTTCAATTTGATGAAATTGATGCCAGTCGCCAATTAAAGAAATTTGAAAACCAAAAACTCTCCTTGTCAAATGGAATTGAGCTCATCGTTCCCAATAATGTCTATCAAGACGCCGAGTCTGTTGAGTTTATCCAAAATGATAATGGAACCTACTCTATCTTAATCAAAAATATCGAGGATATCCAAAGTAAATAATGTTTAAACGAATTCGAAGAGTGCTTGTACTAGCAGTCTTCCTTTTTGCTGGCTATAAAACTTACTGTGTTCACCAAGATGTCAAGCAAGTCATGACCTACCAGCCCATGGTGCGAGAAATCTTGAGTGAAAAAGACACCCCAGCAAACGAAGAGCTTGTGCTCGCTATGATTTATACCGAAACCAAAGGAAAAGAAGGCGATGTTATGCAGTCTAGTGAGTCTGCTAGTGGCTCTACCAACACCATCAATGATAATGCTTCTAGCATTCGGCAAGGTGTTCAAACTCTGACAGAAAATCTTTATCTGGCCCAGAAGAAGGGTGTTGATGTCTGGACAGCTGTTCAAGCCTATAATTTTGGACCTGCCTATATCGATTTTATCGCCCAAAATGGCAAGGAAAATACCTTGGTTCTGGCCAAACAGTACTCTCGTGAGACTGTTGCTCCCTTGCTTGGTAACACCACTGGAAAGACTTATAGTTATATTCACCCTATTTCCATTTTTCATGGAGCCGAACTCTATGTAAATGGAGGAAACTATTATTATTCTAGACAGGTTCAACTCAACCTTTACATCATCAAAACTTTCACTCTCTTTTCGACATCTGGCTAGCCCAGGTGTTTTTGTTATAAGTTTTCTTTAAGATAGATATATTACTCTAGAAAGGTAAAGGAGGAAATTCCCTATGAGAAAGAAACTCTTTCTGACTAGTGCTGCGGTCTTGTGGGCAGTAACAGCTATGAATAGCGTCCATGCAGCAACAGATGTTCAAAAAGTCATCGATGAAACCTATGTTCAACCTGAATATGTCCTAGGTTCATCCCTATCTGAAGACCAAAAAAATCAAACCCTTAAAAAACTGGGCTACAATGCCTCAACAGATACCAAAGAACTCAAGACCATGACACCTGATGTCTATTCTAAAATCATGAATGTGGCCAATGACTCTAGTTTACAGTTGTATTCATCAGCCAAGATTCAAAAACTAGGTGACAAGTCGCCACTTGAGGTCAAGATTGAAACACCAGAAAACATCACTAAGGTAACTCAGGACATGTACCGAAATGCAGCAGTAACGCTGGGTGTGGAGCATGCTAAAATCACTGTAGCAGCACCAATTCCAGTTACAGGTGAGAGTGCTTTAGCAGGGATTTACTATTCGCTAGAGGCTAATGGAGCCAAGGTACCACAAGCCAACAAAGATTTGGCTCAAGAAGAGTTGAAGGCTTTGTCAGATATCAATGCTGAAAACAAGGACAAAACTGGCTATGATGCTAATAAATTAAATGTTGCCCTAGCCGATATCAAGTCAGGACTCGCCAAAGCTAAAGAAAGTAAGGGAAATCTGACAGAGGAAGATGTCCGTAAAATTGTTGAAGATACCTTAAAAAATTACAAACTTGATCAGGTTATAACAGGAAACCAAATCAATATCATCATCAATTTTGCTTTAAATCTCTCAAAAAGTGATATCCTCAGCAATGCAGACTTTACTAAAACCTTGAATGATCTTAAACAAAGCATTGTATCACAAGCTGGCGATAGCTTTAAAAATATTAACCTTAACTTTGATGCGGATAAGGCGCTAGAGGACGGTGGTAACTTCTTAAGCTCCCTCTGGCAAGCCATTGTCAACTTCTTCAAGAGTTTTGGTTCTTAATACTCTTCGAAAATCAAATTCAAACCACGTCAACGTCGCCTTGCCGTACTCAAGTACAGCCTGTGGCTAGTTTCCTAGTTTGCTCTTTGATTTTCATTGAGTATAAGCTATTACAAAAAGGTAGTCAGATTTTTTCAGAAAAATGTTTTATAAATATTCACAAATCTACTATATTTATGGTAAAATAGAATCATCATTTTATTTTGGAGTCAAAGATGAATATATTTAGAACGAAAAATGTTAGTTTAGATAAAACGGAGATGCATAGGCATTTGAAGTTATGGGATTTGATTTTGCTGGGTATTGGAGCCATGGTAGGGACAGGTGTCTTTACAATCACAGGTACTGCAGCTGCAACGCTTGCTGGTCCAGCCCTAGTGATTTCAATCGTCATTTCTGCCTTGTGTGTAGGATTATCAGCCCTCTTTTTTGCAGAATTTGCTTCACGAGTACCTGCTACAGGTGGTGCCTACAGTTATCTCTATGCTATTTTAGGAGAATTCCCAGCCTGGTTGGCTGGTTGGCTAACCATGATGGAGTTCATGACAGCCATATCTGGTGTGGCTTCGGGTTGGGCAGCTTATTTTAAAGGCTTGCTTTCTCAATATGGGATAGCCCTTCCTCAGGCTTTAAATGGTACCTTTAATCCTCAAGCAGGAACATTTGTTGATTTATTGCCTATTCTTGTCTTGGTCTTGGTGACTTCGCTTGTTTTACTAAATGCTAAAGCAGCATTACGTTTTAATTCTATTCTAGTTATTTTGAAATTTTCCGCTTTAGCTCTCTTTGTTTTAGTAGGAATTTGGAATATTAAGCTTGATAATTGGAGCAATTTTGCTCCTTATGGTTTTGGACAAATCTATGGTGCTAGTACTGGTATTATGGCTGGTGCGTCCTTGATGTTCTTCGGTTTTTTGGGATTTGAATCCATCTCTATGGCCGTAGATGAGGTCAAGACTCCTCAAAAAAATATTCCTAGAGGGATTGTCTTATCGCTTTCTATCGTAACTATTCTCTATGCCTTGGTGACGCTCGTCTTGACTGGTGTGGTTCACTATAGTCATCTAAATGTCGACGATGCCGTTGCCTTTGCCCTTCGTAGTGTTGGGATTAGTTGGGCAGCCAACTATGTGTCATTGGTGGCTATCTTGACCTTGATTACGGTTTGTATCTCAATGACTTATGCCCTATCGCGTATGATTTACAGTTTAGCGCGTGACGGATTGATGCCTGTCGCCTTTAAAGAACTAACGAAGACTAGCAAGGTACCAAAGAATGCTACTATCTTGACAGGTCTAGCTTCAGCAGTAGCAGCAGGAATATTTCCATTAGCTAGTATTGCAGCCTTCTTAAACATTTGTACCTTGGCCTACTTGATTATGCTTGCTTACGGCTTGATTCGCTTACGGAGAGAAAAGGGGATGCCCAAAGCTGGAGAATTTAAAACACCATTGGTACCCTTATTACCAATTTTATCAATCATCATTTGTTTGTCCTTCATGTTGCAGTATAATGTGGAAACCTGGGTTGCTTTCCTAGTTGCTTTGTTGATAGGAAGTCTTATTTACTTTACTTATGGTTATAAGCATTCTACCATAGAAGAATAATACTCTTCGAAAATCTCTTCAAACCACGTCAGCTTCGCCTTGCCGTATGTATGGTTACTGACTTCGTCAGTTTCATCTACAACCTCAAAGCAGTGCTTTGAGCAGCCTGCGGCTAGCTTCCTAATTTGCTCTTTGATTTTTCAGGCTCTTTGTCAACTGTAGTGGGTTGAAGAAAAGCTAAGATCTAGAAAGGACGAAATTTGTCCTTTCTTTTTTGATATTGAGAGCGATAAAAATTCGTTTTTTGAAGTTTTCAAAGTTCCGAAATCCAAAGGCATTTCGTTTGATAAGTTTAACGAGATTATTGGTCGCTTCCAGTTTGGCGTTAGAATAGGGGAGTTGAAGGGCGTTGACGATTTTCTCTTTTTCCTTTAGAAAGGTTTTAAAGACAGTCTGAAAAAGAGGATGAACCTGCTTTAGATTGTCCTCAATAAGTCCGAAGAATTTGTCAGGTTCCTTGTTCTGAAAGTGAAAAAGCAAGAGTTGATAGAGATTGTAGTGGTGTTTCAACTCTTCTGAACAGCTCAAAATCTTGTCTAGAATCTCTTTATTCGTTAAGTGCATACGAAAAGTAGGGCGATAAAATCGTTTATCACT